>NZ_JAUOQN010000009.1:0-106185 GCF_030547555.1 Salipiger sp. 1_MG-2023
GCAGCGCGACTGACAAGCTCGGCCCGCCGGTGAGCGCGAGGCCCGTCGTGAGCTACACCATCAGTTGGGACATCATCCTCTCGTAGAGCCATTCAGACGCCCAAAGCCCCTTCGTCTGTGGCCAGAGTGGGATCTTTCGTCAGGCCGCGCCGCGTGGCTTACAATAGCCTATCTGGGTACGTCCACGGACGCCGCCGGCCAGAGACAGCCGCTTCTTGCGACTGTAGCCCCCAGCCCGGTGTTCACCAGAAGACATTGTTTTTGCTTGTACATGCGTGGATTGAGGCTGGCCCCGTCAGCCCAGATACAGAACAAGCGCCAAGGTCGCGTTTCTGCCAGCCTCGCAAGTCGTCCCCCAGTCGGATTTCAGCCGCGTGAGCGTATCGGCAGACAGACCTTTGACGTTCGGGTCCGGCAATCCTCACGGATCTACATGAATTTGGGTATCTGAGCAGCAAGCAGGCCGCAGCGCTTGCGGGACTCGCACCCCTGTTGAGGAAATCGGAAAACTGGCGTGGCAGGGAGCGTCTTTAGGGCGGGCAATCTATTTACCTGCAATCGTGACAACGCGCTTCAACCCGGACATGAAGGCGAAATATGACCAGCTGGGATCAGCCGGAAAATGCAAGCAGTTGGCTATCGTGGCCGTGATAAGCAAGCTGATTGTCACAGCATATGCCCTTCTCCGCGAAGAACGCAAATGGACCCAGAGCCCAACTTGACCAAAACGGATACTCTTGGTTTGCAGACAACCCATTGTCGGGCAATTGGGCGGCTTATGGCTCGCATCAAGAAGGTGCTGCAAAGCCACAACTCCCAATCTGGCAAGGACTTGGCGGCCGGGCCCCACCGCCCTCTCCAGACCTGAAGCCAGCAATGCCCACAATCAGATCCGGGGCAGCAGCACGCCCTTGCAGACGAAGAAAGACTGGCACTATTTCAACCCAGAGCAGTTCAAGAAACAGTCCTATGACCTGACGGGATGCGCCAGTTAGGGAATGCCGAATGATCGCGCAATCCTTGGGGCATGAGCCTGGCAGGAAAATGCTGGCTGCGCGGCAGCCCCAACTGTTCACGCCCCAGCTTTAGTCTTGCGCATCTTGGCCATATCAAGAGGGCGACCGACCAAGACGACGAGAGCCTTGATTTCCCCGCCCTGCGTTGTGCTGCGTGCCGAAGACTTGGGCATCAGCGGTTATCCAAGCCGCGCACCGCCCCGGGTTTCTTCTGGCCCTAAATATCCCGGGGGAGTCTTTGCAAAAAGACGGGGGCAGCGCCCCCAGCCGCCTTGCGGGCAAGCGCAAAGGTCGTAGACAGCGTCAGCCCAGATATTTGCGGAACCACGCGATGGTGCGCGACCAGGCCAGTTCTGCGGCTTCGGCATCGTATCGCGGGGTGGAATCGTTGTGGAACCCGTGGTTTGCGCCCTCGTAGATATAGGCCTCATAGGTCTTGCCATTCGCCTCAAGCGCCTCGCGATAGGCCGGCCAGCCCGCGTTCACCCGCTCGTCAAGCGCGCCGTACTGCAGCAGGATCGGCGCTTCGATTTTCGGCACGTCCGCCGCATCGGGCTGGCGGCCATAGAATGGCACCGCCGCGCCAAGTTCGGGGTAGGCCACCGCCGCCGCGTTCGCTACGCCGCCGCCGTAGCAAAAGCCGGTGATGCCGACCTTGCCGCTCACCTCGAGCTGCGCCGCCAGATATTCGATGGCGGCGAAGAAATCGTTCATCAGCTTTTCGGGGTCGACCTGCTGCTGCAAGGCGCGGCCTTCTTCGTCATTGCCCGGATAGCCGCCCATCGGGGTCAGCCCGTCCGGAGCCATGGCGATGAACCCGGCCTTGGCCAACCGCCGCGCCACATCCTGAATATAGGGGTTTAGCCCGCGGTTCTCATGAACCACCACCACTCCCGGCGCGGTGTCCATGCCGTTTGGCCGCACCATATAGGCGCGCATCTCGCCATGCCCGTTGGGCGAGGGATAGGTGATCCACTCGGGGGTGATGTCCGGGTCATTGAAGCTGACCTGTTCGGCCATGGCGTAATCGGGCGACATCATGCCCAGCACTGCCGCCGCCGTCATTCCCGCCACGGTATACTTGCCCGCCCGGTCGAGAAAATCGCGCCGCGAGATCAGCCCGTGGGCGTAGAAATCATAAAGCTCGAGCAGTTCCGGGGCGAAATCCTTGGCTGTCATGCGCTTGGTCATGGTCTCTCCTCCTTATTGAGCCGGTACGGGGTCCGGTTCGGGATCGCGCCGGGGCAGGATGCCCTCGACGATCACATAGATCACCGGGGTGACGAACAGGGTCAGCACAAAGGCCAGCGCCAGCCCGCCGGTGATCACCATGCCGATGGCGACGCGGCTTTCCGCCCCCGCCCCGGTCGCAGTGGCCAGCGGCACCGCGCCAAGGATGGTGGCAACGGTGGTCATGGTGACCGGGCGCAGCCGGGTCACCGCGCCTTCGATGGCGGCGGCGCGCAGGGCCATGCCTTCTTCGCGCAGCTGGTTGCTGAACTCGACCATCAGGATGCCGTTCTTGGCCATCAGCCCGACCAGCAGCACCAGCCCGATCTGGCTGAAGATGTTGATGCTCTGCCCGGTCAGCCACAGCGTCAGCACCGCCCCGCCAAGACCAAGCGGCACGGTCAGCAGGATGGTCAGCGGCGTGCGGAAGCTTTCGAACTGCGCCGCCAGCACCAGAAACACGATGGCCATGGCCATGGCGAAGACCATCCCCATGTCGCCCGAGCTTTTCAGGTAATCCGCCGCCTGCCCATCCCATGCCAGCGTCGCCCCGGCGGGCAGATCGGCCACCGCCGCCTGCACCCGCGCCATGACCTGCGCCAGATCGGCGCCGGTGGTCATGTCGGATTCGACCCCGACCGAATGCACCCGGTCGTAGCGGGTGATCGACGGTACCGTGGCGGCGGTTTCAAGGCTGGCAAAAGCCGACAGCGGGATCAGCGCGCCGCGGTCGTTGCGCAGCAGGATCGACATCAGATCCTCGGGCGCGTCGCGATCCTCGGGCGCGGCCTGAAGCACCACCGGGTATTGCCGCCCGTCGCGGCTGAACTCGCCGACCGTGCGCGAGGCGATCAGCACCTGAAGCGTGCTCGACACCGTCTGCGCATCCAGCCCCAGATCCTGTGCCCGCAGCCGATCAACGCTTAGCGTCGCGCCGGGCTGGTCGGCGGCATGGCCGACTTCGACGCCGCTGAGGTCGGGATCGTCTTCAAGCACCGCAGCCAGTGAATTCGCCCAATCGGCGGCGGTGTCGATATCCGGCCCGCCAAGAAAGAACTGCAAGCCGCCGCGACCGCTACCGATGCCAAGCCCACCCGACGGGCGCATCCATGTCTGCACATCGGTGATCCCGGCCAGCGGTGCGCGCAGGCCGGCCATGGCGTCCTGCACCGAGATGTCGCGCTCGTCCCATGGCACGAGATTGACGAACAGCATGGCGCGGCGCAGCTCTCCCCACATGCCGACGATGGTGGTGACATTGCTGACCGCGCCGCGGTCGCGCAGCGGCTGCAGCGCCGCCTCGACCTGCCGGGCGGCGGCATCGGTGACCTCCAGCGACGATCCCTGCGGCGCGGTGACATAGATGCGGAACTGGCCGCGATCTTCTTTCGGCGTCACTTCCTGCGGCAGGGAAAGGTACAGCGCCGCGCAGGCCGCCACGGCAAAGGCGGTGCCGCCGAGCAGCAGCTCTGGCAGTTTCAGCATCGCGCCCAGCCCGCGCCGATAGCCGCGCTCCACCACCCGGATCACCGCGTTGACCGCGCGGGTCAGCAGGTTGGGCTTGTCTTCGGCAGGCATCAGCCGCGCCGCCAGCACCGGCGACAGGGTCAGCGCGGTAAAGCCCGACACCACCACCGCCACCGCCAGCACGATGCCGAATTCGCCAAAGATCTGGCCGATCTCGCCGTCCATGAAGCTGACCGGAAGGAACACTGCGATCAGCACCGCCGTGGTGGCGATCACCGCGAAATTGACCTGATTGGCCCCGGCCCGCGCCGCCTCGCGCGGGGAATAGCCCATCGCCCGGTGGCGCTGGATGTTTTCCAGCACCACAATGGCGTCATCGACCACAAGGCCAATGGCGAGGATCATCGCAAACAGGGTGATGATATTGATGGTAAAGCCCAGAAGCAGCATCGCCAGACCTGCGCCAAGAATCGACACCGGGATGGTGACGATGGGCACAAGGCTGAGCCGCGCCGAGCCAAGAAACAGGAAAATCACCGCCGTCACCAGAAGCACCGCTTCGATGAACACGTCCTTGACCTCGTTCAGGGTGGTCTGGATGAACAGCGCCTCGTCGGTGGTGATGGTCAACGACATGCCGCTGGGCAGGCCGGGGCGGATCAGGTCCAGCTCGGCCTTGATCGCGCGGCTGATCGCCACGGTGTTGGCCTGTGCCTGCGGCTGGATGCCAAGCCCCAGCCCCGTCGCCCCATCGGAGCGGAACAGGCTTTCCGATGCCTCTGGCGCCTCTTCGATGCGCGCCACATCGCCAAGACGCAGCGGGCGGGCGCCATCGTCGCGCACCGCAAGATTGGCAAATTCCTCGGGGCCGGTGAACCGGGTACGCGCCAGTAGCGACAGCTGACGGGCGCCGGTCTCGATCTCGCCCGCAGGCAATTCGACGTTGTTGGCATCCAGCGCCGAGATGATGTCGCCAGTGGTCACCCCATGCGCCGCCATCAACCCGGCATCCAGCCAGATCCGCATGGCGGGGGCGCGCTCGCCGTAGACAGAGGCATTGGCGACGCCGGGCAGCCGCGCCAGCCGGTCGACGATGAAACGATTGGCATAATCGGACAGCTCGAGCGCCGACATCTCGCTTGAAGCCAGCGACAGGCGCACCACCGGATCGCTTTCGCTGTCGTTCTTGCGCACCTGCGGCGCGTCGGCGGCATCGGGCAGATCGCGCGCCGCGCGATCCAGTGCGGTGCGCACATCGTTGGTGGCGCTGTCGATGTCCACGGCGCTGTCAAAGATCAGCACGGTGCGGGCACGGCCCCGCTCGCTTTCGGTCTCCATGCTCTGGAGCCCCGAGATCCCCGCCAGCGCCCCTTCGATCACCGCGGCGATCTGGGTGTCGACCACATCCGGCGCGGCGCCGGTGTAATCGACGCTGACCGTCACTCGCGCGGTATCGGTAGATGGCAGCTCGCGTACCGGCAGCCGCGAAATCGCCACGGCCCCGATCAGCACGATCAGCAGGTTGAGCACCGTCGCCAGCACCGGCCGGCGGATCGACAGATCGGGAAGGCTCATCCGTCGACCTCCTCTGTTGCCTGCACCGGCGCGCCGTCCGACAGGTTTGCAAGGTTGCTGGTGATCACCTGCGCGCCCTCGGGCAAGGCGCTGGTGATCTCGATCATGCCTGCATCCAGCCGCCCGGTGGTGACGCTGAGGCGCCGCGCGATGCCGCCCTCGTTCAGATGCACAAAGGTCTGCGCCCCGGACACGCTCAGCGCGCGTTCCGGCACGGCGGGGGCGTCGCGCTCATCAAGCACCAGCGCGGCGCGCAGGAACATGCCCGCGGTCAGCAGCCGGTCGTCATTGGGCACCTTTGCACGCAGCGCGATCGAGCGCGTCGTCTCGTCGATGCGGGTGTCGATGCCCGAGATGGTGCCGGTAAAACTGCGATCCGGCCAGGCGGCAGAGGTCAGCCGCACCTCGAGCCCGGGTTGCAGCCGCGACAGATAGCGTTCGGGCACCGAAAAGGCGACCTCGATCACCGACAGATCGTCGAGCGTGGTCACCACCGAGGCGCTGTCGACCAGCTGCCCCCGGGCAAGATCGGTAAAGCCGACGACCCCGGCAAAGGGCGCGGTCAGGCTGCGGTCATCGAGCGTCTTTTGCGCCAGCGCCTGTGCCGCCTCGGCGCGCAGCATGGCGGCGCGGGCGGCTTCGAGATTGGCCTCGGTGGCGCTGCCGCTGCGGGCCAGCCCTTGCAGACGGGCGTAGTTGCCCCGAGTTTCGGCCAGCGTCGCCTCGGCGGCGGTGAGGTTGGCGCGGGCCTCGGCATCGTCGAGCCGCAGCAGCACATCGTCCGTCGCGACCGACTGGCCGGGGGCAAAGGCAATCTCGGTGACGCGGCCCGCCGCCAGCGGGTGCAGCACCACGGCCTCGCGGGCGCGGGCGGTGCCGACCGCCTCGACGGTTTCGGCAAAGCGCAAGGTCTGGGCCGGGGCGGTGCGCACGGCGGTCGGACCACGGCCGCGCGCGCCGCCGGCGCTGTCGGTCGCCGCGACCATATCGCCGGTGAGCACAAAGCCGCCAAGGCTGGCCGCTGCGATCAGGACGATGGCAAACAGGATACGCAAGGCTTTCATGGCTGTCTCCGGGTGGGTACCGAGGCAGGAACGTCGCCTATTCCCCGCGCAGAATGAATGTGGCGACGCCTCGCGGCAATATAAATTAACGTGTACGGATCGGCGGCGGCTTCGGCTTGGCCAAAGACTGGCGGGTTGCGTATAAAACCACCGTCTGGCTGTGGGCAATGGGACGCGCGCCATGGTTTGGGCCAGCGGTCGCAATTGCCGGGCGGAGTGCATAGCCGACAGGCATTGCGGGCCATTCCAGCGCATGCACCGCTGTCTTGGCGTCATCATCGCCGTCGTTGACGGGGCGCGCCGGTCGGATCCAACTGCTCGTTGTCTGGGAAAATGTCGCGCCTGATCCTGCGATGGACGGTAAAGCGATGCCGGTCGCTGGCCTGTGCAATACGCGCTGTGTCGCGCAGGCGCAGCTCTGCGTGGGCCATCTTCGTTCGCCTCGCTTACCAGCAAGGCAGAGCATCCGGCGCCAGCCGGTTCGCAAACTGCCGGTGCCTGCGCGATTTGCACACAGGCCAGAGCCTCGGCTATCTGGCGGCCTGCAAGCTGAGCTTACATTGAACGACCGTCTCGTCGTCCTTCGGAGCTTTGTCTTGCCATCGAAACCCTTGGGCATACCCCCATGCATCGGCATCAAAGGCAACGAAATGGACGAAGGTCTGATCAACGGGATTGACGTGCGGCTGTTGCGCACGACCTTGCTTCTGCTGCGCGAAAGAAACGTGTCGCGGGTCGCAATGATGCTGGGGACCAGCCAGCCCGCCGTGAGCGCAAGCCTGAAGAAAGCCCGCGTGGTTTTCGCCGATGCGCTTCTGGTACGGTCCGGGCAAAGCCTCGTGCCGACGGTGCGGGGCGAACAGGTTGCCGATCTGATCGCCGAGACGCTTGAGAAACTGGCCGAGCTGGTCGGAAGCGAGGACAGGTTCGATCCGTTTCGAGCCGAGGGGCGGATCCGGATCCTCGTGGTGAATTGCTTTGGCGGTTTTCTCGTCCCTGCGATCGGCGCAAGGCTTCGGGCCGAAGCCCCGGGGTTGGCGGTGGATTTCTTTGCCCCGTCGGAAAACGCCGATCTTGCGAAGGAGCTGGAGCAGGGCGTCGATCTGGTGATTTCCAGCTGGCCCGCCCCGAGGGGCAGCCTGCGATCTGCGCCGCTCCTGCAGTGCGGCATCTCTTGCCTGATGCGAACGCAGCATCCGTTTGCGCGCCGCAAGGGGCTGACAATGAAGGATTACGTCGACTGCGATCATGTCTCACCCACGCCGATCACCAATGCGCTTTACAGCCCGATCGACAGCAGATTGGCAAAGGTCGGTGTTCGCCGCCGCGTGATGATGTCTGTCCCGGAATATGCCCAGATCCCAGAGCTTCTGAAAAGCAGCGATCTCGTTTTCACGACCGGCACGCCCTACGCGACTTATATCGCGGAGGCATTCGGCGAGGGCAAGCTTCGCGTTTTCAAAGCCCCCGTCGAGCTGGAGCAGATGCAGGTTCACATGCTCTGGCACGAGCGTGTGCAAAACGGAGAGCAGCACCGGTGGCTGCGCCAACTGGTTCGGGATGTCGCGCGGCAGGCTGACAGGCACATGCTGTCCGCCGAGGCCGAAACCTGCGCTGAAAATGCCGGGTCTGAACTGGGGGTATAACGCCAGCCTTATACCAGACATAAGCCTTGCCTGCGTTGTTCCGCTGTCTGGCGGGGCGCATTCTCGCCGCATCTGCACAGGACACGGTGTTCTGTCCGGCTGACAAGCGAGATCAGAATGCCGCGCATCCCCCCTGTTTTCCAGCATTTGGCCTGCAGAAAGCTTTGGGTGGCTGGGCCGGGCGGTCTTGGTGCCGATGCTCGCATCTCGGTCGCGGGCTTGGCGGGATCGGCGTGAAACGCGATGTGGGGTGTCCGGACATTGGCCCGATTCGAGCCAGATCATGGGACGTGTCGCGCCTCAGACCCTTTCTGTATTGCCACTTGAATGATCAAGTGCGCCTAAATCTCGGGCGTAGGCTCAAAAACCTCTCCGCCCCCGTTGGGCGCCAATTGCCGACCACCGGCCCAATTCGCCGCGATGCCGGGTCCGGCTCGCAGAGCGGCCACCCCCGGAACGTCACGCCTCAGGAGCGCAGCTTTCAATGCAAAACAACACCCACCTTGTCCTGAACGGACTGACCGCGACCTACGGCCAGACCCGCGCGGTGGATCGTCTCAGTCTTGAAATACCCAAGGGCGAACTGTTGTCGCTGCTCGGCCCGTCCGGATGCGGCAAATCCACCACCCTGCGGATGATTGCCGGATTTGTTCCCCCCAGCGAAGGCTCGGTCCTGCTGGGCGGCAAGGACATCACCCGCAAACCGCCGCACCAGCGCAACATCGGCGTGGTCTTTCAATCCTACGCGCTGTTTCCCCACCTCACGGTGCTCGGCAATGTCGGGTTCGGGCTCAGGATGCGGCATTTCTCCAAGACCGATTGCCGCGACAAGGCCAGAGCCGGGCTTGAAACCGTCGGCCTTGGTGCCTTTGCCGACCGGTATCCCGCGCAGCTGTCGGGGGGGCAGCAACAGCGGGTCGCGCTTGCCCGCGCGCTGGTTGTCGAACCGGAATTGCTTTTGCTCGATGAGCCGCTGTCCAATCTGGATGCCAACCTGCGCGGCGAGATGCGCGACGAGATCCGATCGCTTCAGCAGCGTCTTGGGATCACCACCATCTTTGTGACCCATGATCAGCAGGAAGCGCTGGCGATGTCGGACCGGGTCGCGGTGATGGAAGGCGGGCTGATCCGCGAACTTGGCGCGCCGCGCCAGCTTTGCGATGCCCCGACATCGGCGTTCTCGGCCGAATTCCTTGGCGCGCGCACGGTGGTGAAGGGCACGGTCAAGAACGGCGTGTTCACCGCGCCGGGCCTTAGCTGTCAGGGCGCGCCCGAGGGCGCCACCTCCATCGTCCTGCGCGCGGCGCGTCTGCGCCTGAGCGGGGCGCCGGGCGGTCCGCTGGCTGTTCTGGGCGAGCTGAAAAGTGTCGCCTACCTTGGCGAGACCTTCGAGACCGAAATCGAGACGCTCTCGGGGATGATCCGCGTGATTACCCCATCCGACCTCACCCCACCCCCCGTTGGCACCACCTGCAGCATCACCGCGCTGCCCGGTGCCGCCACTTTCATCTGACAGGAGACTCCCCATGACATTTTCCAGACGGACCTTCGGCAAGCTCGCCCTTGGCGCGGGTGTTGTCGCACCGTTTCATTTCGTGCGCAGCGCCTCGGCACAGCCCAAGCCCGGCGACGAGCTTGTCGTCGGCATCTGGGGCGGCACTCAGGAGAAGCTGGTCAAGGAATATTGCGAAAAGCCGCTGGTCGAGAAATACGGCTGCAAGGTCAGCTACGTGCTTGGCGGCACGGTCGACCGTCGCGCCCGCGCCTATGCCGAGCGCGGTCGCCCCAGCTTTGATATCCTCTACCTCAACATCTACGAGAGCCGTCAGGCGGTGAAGGACAAGGTCACGCAAGCCCCGACCTCTGCCGTGCCGCAATACGAAAACCTTTATGATGCGGCCAAACTGGGCGGCTACGGCGTTGCCTTCAACCCCTGCACCATCGTCTATGACAAGACCAAGGCCAGCGCGCCGATCACTTCGTGGAAGGACATCTGGAACCCCGAATGGCAGGGCCGCATCGCCTGGCCGCAGGGTCTGGGGGCCGAGGGGGTGTCGGCGCTGATGATGACCGCCAAGGCCTTTGGCTGGACCGAAAAGGACTATGACAAGGTGATCGCCAAGGTGGCGGAGCTAAAGCCGCTGGCCGCGATCCAATCCAGTCAGGCGCAGCTTTTCGAGATGTTCGATCAGGGCATTTGCGATCTGTCGGTCGAGTTCGCGAGCTTTACCCGCAAGTATCAGGAAAGCCGCAACCCGAACATCGCCATCGCCGAGCCGATCGAGGGCACAGCCATGGCCATGAACGTTGCCTGCATCACCGAGGGCACGAAAAATCAGGTGCTTGCCGAAGAGTGGATCAACCTGCATCTCTCCGAGCCCTGCATGCTGGCCTATGCGCGCGAGACCTATTATTCGCCCACCGTCAGCAACGTGACCATCCCCGAAGAGCTGAAGGGCAAGGTCATGGGGCCGGAAGAGGTCGCGCAGATGAACGATTTTGACTGGGACTACATCAATGCCAACCGGTCGGCTTGGCAGTCGAAGTTTGACCGGGAAATCGCAGGATGAACAAATGGATGGGACCGGCGCTAGCAGCGCCGGTCACTCTGTGGCTGCTGCTGGCCTTCGCCGCGCCGGTAATCGCCGTTGTGTTGCTGTCGCTGCACGCGGTGCCGGACCCGTTCGGCCCGCTGATCCAACCGCCTTCGCTTGCGCAATTCGCGCTGGTGCTGGGGGATGGCTTTTACCTCGGGGTCATTCTGGAAACCGTGCTGCTGGGGGCCGGAGTCACCGTGCTCTCCGCGCTTCTGGGCTATCCGCTGGCCTTCTGGCTGACGCGGATGCCCGGCAAATGGCGGGCACTGGCCTTTGGGGTGATCCTGATCCCGTTGCTGACCAACGTCGTGGTGCGCTCGCTCGGGATCATGCTGCTGCTGTCTCCGGACGGGCTGATCAACGTCATTCTGGATTTTCTGGGGCTGCCGCAGGCGCGCACCATGCTCTTTACCCACGGTGCCGTCGCCATAGGACTGGCTCAGGTCTTCATGCCCTTCCTTGTGCTTGCGCTTTACGACACGATGCAAAGCACCTCGCCGCGCGTGCATGAAGCCGCCGAAAGCCTTGGCGCCTCGCCGGTGGTGCGGTTCCTTACCGTCGATCTTCCGCTGTCGCTTCCCGGGCTGCGCGCCGGGGTGATCATGGTCTTCCTGATGTCGACCACCGCCTATGTGTCCGCCACCCTGCTGGGCGGCAGCAAGGTCTGGACCATCGGCATGCTGGTTCTGAAAGAGGCGATCTCGAACCTCAACGCTCCCATGGCCTCGGCCCTTGCGCTGACCATGACCGTGCTTGGACTGGCCTTCGCCGGGCTTTGCACGCTGGCGCTCAATCGCATGATGCCCTGGACATCGGGCAAACCCAGCGAGCCGATTGCGCTTCCGCACTGGTTGATCTGCGTCGCGGAGGTCGTCGGCCCAACCCTTGCACGGCTGCTGCTGGCGGCAAGTCTCGGCCTGCTGCTGCTGCCGCTTGCGCTGGTCTGCATCCAGAGCTTCAACGACGTGCCGCTGGCCACCGCTGCCGGGTTCAAGGGCTTTACCCTGAAATGGTACGAGGCGGTCCTGTTCAACGGCAATTACACCGCCGCCTTCATGGTCTCGGTCAAGCTCGCGGTGGTGGCCACGGTGATCGCCGTGTCGCTTGCCCTGCCTGCCGCCTTTGCTCTGGCCCGATACCCGTTTCGCGGGCGAAGCGGTCTGCTGGCGTTCTGGCTGTTGCCGCTGTCGCTGCCGCATATCGCGGTTGGGGTCGGCATGCTGAAGCTGCTGCAGGTCTATTACATGATCCCGCCCTTCCTTGGCATGGGCGCCATCCACGTGGTGGTGATGCTGCCCTTCGTGATCACGCTTTTGACCGCGTCGGTCCTGCAACTGGACCGTGCACAGGAAGAGGCCGCAAGCAGCTTGGGCGCAGGCCCGGTGCGCCAGTTCCTTCTGGTTGTCCTGCCCGGGCTGGCCCCCGGTTTCTTCGCCGCCGGGATCGTCGGCTTCCTGATGAGTTTCGGCGAGGTCACCGTCACCAGCTTCCTGACCACTGCCCGGACGACGACGCTGCCGGTCCGCATCTATTCAGAGGCGACCTTCGCGCTCGAACCGACGGCGCATGCGATCTCGGCCATCCTGATCGTGCTGACCATCGTGACGCTCGGCATCGTGGGGCGGCGGATCCGGCTCGACAGGCTTTACGCCTGCTAAGCAAACCTGCGCGTCGGGGGCATGGCCCCTGACGCCCAATTCTGGAGAACACCGTTGAAACATTACTGGTCGGATTACACCAGCGAAGCCTTTGCAAAGCTGGACCATGACAAGCTCATCGCGGTGCTGCCGGTGGGCGCCACGGAACAGCACGGCCCGCACCTGCCGATTTCGGTCGACACCACGATCGGTTCGGGGATCGTTGCCCGCCTCGCCGAGCGACTGCCCGAGGACAGCCCGGTTCTGTTCCTGCCCTTTCAGGCCATCGGCAAGAGCAACGAGCATCTGCGCTATCCGGGCACGCTGACCCATTCCGCCGCGACGCTGATCGCCATGTGGATCGAGATCGGCGAAAGCGTCGCCCGCTCTGGCGTGCGCAAGATGGTCCTGCTCAACAGTCACGGCGGCAACATCAGCGTCATGGATATCGTCGCGCGCGAACTGCGCGTTCGCTGCGACATGCTGGTCTTTTGCATGGCGTGGTCCGGTTTCGGGATGCCCGACGGACTCTATACCGACAGCGAACGGCGCTACGGCATCCATGCTGGCGACATGGAAACCTCTGTCATGCTCGCCCTCGACCCGGAAAATGTCGTCATGGAAAAGGCGCGCGACTTCACTTCCACCGCGCAGGACTGGGACGCAAACTATCGCAACATGGGCCTGCAGAGCGCGATCAAACCCGCATGGCAGGTGCAGGACATGAATCCGGGCGGCGCCTGCGGGAATGCCTCGCTCGCGACGGCAGAGAAGGGCGAAGCGACGCTTGACCACGCCGTCGAGCGCATTCTGGAAGCCTTCGAGGACATTGCCCGCGTCCCGCTTGCCCAGCTCGCGAACGCGCCTGAATGGGGGTAGACACCGCCCGTCATTCGATATGATCGACCCGGGTGGGAGTGGCCTTTCCACCCGGTATCGCGAGGATCTCGCGTGAAGCTCGGCCGTTGCCCCGGGAACGGCGCTGATCGGTGAAGAGCTGCTCTGCTTGAACGCGAATGGCACCCACGCGGGGGCGGCGAATGGCGATCCCGTTCCGCGGGACCGTAAAATGAATGCGGCTGGCCGCGTAAACGGTGGCATGACCAACGCCCGCCTCTATCGCCGCCACCACTTCCTGTATGGCGTGATTGCCGATGGCGTCTGGCTGTAAGTCCGGTTTCCCCTGAACCTGAACCTGCGCATGGCCGGTTTAATTTACAGTGCCAGTAGAATTCATCACACGCCATTGCAGCCGCCGGTTCAGCGGCTTCAGAAATAAACGAAGTATATACTTGGGCACCCTGCCAAGGTATCTGGATAAGAGAGGTCATGTTCTCTTCTATGACGGGGACGTACGAAACCGTTGAGTAAGACGAGAAGTCGAATGGCAAGAGAAAAGTCGGAAACGCTGCATGGCCGAATTCTGAATGAATTTTCTCGTAAGATCATCGATGGCACCTGGCCGCCGGGCTTCCTGCTTCCCAAAGAGACCGAGCTGGCAGAGCAATATGGCGTCTCTCGCATGACCATGAACAAGGTGATGATCCGCCTTGCTTCCGAAGGCTACGTGATCCGGCGTAAGCGTATCGGCACGGTCGTGGCGCAGCCGCGCGCGGAATCTGCTGTGCTTGCGATCAACAATATCGCAGAGGAGGTCGCTGCGCTTGGGCGGCGGTACAAATGGTCTCTGCAGTCCTGCGAAAGCCGCGCCGGAAATGCACAAGACCGTCGTCTTCTAAGCTTGAACGAAGACGAGGCACAGGACAAATCGCTGTTCCTTCAGGGGCTGCATTATTCGAACGATGAGCCCTTCTGTCTCGAAACGCGGGTGATCAACACCACATTGGTGCCCGATGCCATGAGCGTCGATTTCAACAAGGAGGTGCCGGGATCCTGGCTTTTGAAAACCATCCCGTGGACCAAGGCGCGGCACCATGTGCGGGCGCTCAATGTATCGGGGCGCGACGCGACGCTACTGGAGTTGCCGGTGGGCGCGGCCTGTCTCGAAATGCTGCGTCGCACGCAGATCGATGCCCATTGGGTGACCTGCGCGCGATTGCTCTATCCCGGTGAAGCGCATCAGCTGATCGCTGAGTTCGACGGGAAGTTCGGCGTCTGAGCTCAGCCGTTCCCGCGCCGGATCGTCAGGACAAGCGCGTTGTCAGGCACGGTGACGCTGGCAAGCGGCAGCTCCCGAAGATCGTGCCGGTTCAACCCGAAACAGGGCATGTCATCCAGCGCAAAAAGATAACAGGCCAAGAGAGCGTCGCCCGGGACGTGCGCGCCGCTTTGATAGACCGCGCCGGTCAGGGGCGCGCGCACCATCAGGTTCAGATCGAGCAGCTCTGCGCCGCGTAGCTCAGCGACACAGGGCGTCTCTCCCGAAAAGCAATGCGGCACCCCGTCCGGCTGGCAATCGATGATCTGGCCATCGGAAAAGGTTAGACGCATCGCACCGCCCTCGATCACCGTGAGCACCCGGTTGATGCCGGGAAAGGTCGAGAAGGGGCCGGATTGGCCGACCTTCGCAGTGCTGATCCGCCAGTCGAAATTGTCGAACCCGGAGCCCTCTGGCTTGCAGAGGATCTCGGCGGTCTCGCCGCCGCCGTTTTTCCAAGGGGTGAAGCGACGCTCCACCCCCGGGTAGATCTTGCTCATGATCCGAGGATCCGCGGCAGGCGCAGGCCATGTGCCTTTGCACATTCAATCGCCTCGGGGTAGCCCGCATCGGCATGGCGCCAGACGCCCGAGGCCGGATCGTTCCACAGCACGCGTTCCAGCCGCTTGGCGGCCTCGGGCGTGCCGTCGGCGCAGATCACCACGCCGGAGTGCTGCGAGAAGCCCATGCCGACGCCGCCGCCATGGTGGATCGACACCCATGTCGCGCCAGAGGCGGTGTTGGTCAGCGCGTTGAGAAGCGGCCAGTCGGAGACGGCATCGGAGCCGTCGCGCATGGATTCGGTTTCGCGGTTGGGCGAGGCGACCGAGCCGGAATCCAGATGATCGCGCCCGATCACCACCGGGGCTTTCAGCTCGCCACTGGCGACCATCTCGTTGAACTTGAGGCCAGCCCGGTGACGATCGCCAAGGCCGATCCAGCAGATCCGCGCGGGAAGCCCCTGAAAGGCGATGCGCTCGCGCGCCATGTCCAGCCAGCGGTGCAGATGTTCGTTCTCGGGGAACAGCTCCTTCATCGCCTGATCGGTCTTGTAGATGTCTTCCGGATCGCCCGAGAGCGCCGCCCAGCGGAACGGTCCGATGCCTTTGCAAAACAGCGGACGGATATAGGCGGGCACGAAGCCGGGGAAGGCAAAGGCGTTTTCGAGCCCTTCTTCCTGCGCCATCTGGCGAATGTTGTTGCCATAATCGAGGGTCGGCACACCGGCGTTCCAGAAGCCGACCATGGCTTCGACGTGATCCTTCATCGAGGCCCGCGCGGCGCGGTTCACCGCTTCCGGATCGCTTTCCTGTTTCTCGCGCCATTCGGCGACGCTCCAGCCGGTCGGCAGATAGCCGTGGAACGGGTCATGGGCCGAGGTCTGGTCGGTGACGATATCGGGGCGCGCATTGGGGAGCGCTTCGCCCGCCTGCATGCGGCGCAGGATCTCGGGGAAGACATCGGCGGCATTGCCGATCAGGGCCACGGATTTCGCCTCGCCCGCCTTAGTCCAGCGCTCGATCATCGCCAGCGCTTCGTCAAGATCATGGGTCTTTTCATCGCAATAGCGGGTGCGGATACGGAAATCGGCGCGGGTCTCGTCGCATTCCACCGCCAAACAGCAGGCCCCGGCCATGACCGCGGCCAGCGGCTGCGCGCCGCCCATGCCGCCCAGCCCGCCGGTCAGGATCCACTTGCCGGTAAGGTCGCCGCCATAATGCTGACGGCCCGCTTCGGCGAAGGTTTCATAGGTGCCCTGAACGATGCCCTGCGCGCCGATGTAGATCCACGACCCGGCGGTCATCTGGCCGTACATCATCAGGCCTTTTTTATCCAATTCGTTGAAATGCTCCCAATTGGCCCAGTTCGGCACGAGGTTCGAGTTGGCGATCAGAACGCGCGGCGCATCGGGATGGGTGCGCACGATGGCAATGGGTTTGCCCGATTGCACGAGCAGGGTCTCGTCGGCCTCAAGATCCTTGAGCGCCGCGACGATGGCATCGAAGTCTTCCCATGTGCGCGCGGCGCGCCCGATGCCGCCATAGACGACAAGCTCATGCGGGTTCTCGGCCACATCGGGATGCAGGTTGTTCATCAGCATGCGCAGCGGCGCCTCGGTGAGCCAGCTTTTTGCGTTGAGTTCGGTCCCGGTGGGCGGGAAGATGTCGCGTTGATTGTGACGGGGATTGGTCATCTTTTCGGGCCTTTCAGTGCTGGGGGGCATGTCTTGCGGCCTCGGCCGCGGCGTGCAGGATTCGGGTCAGAATATCGGTGAGCTGCGGTCGCAGAATTGCGCATTTCGCCTCGCTCAGGGCAAATGGGGGCTCTTCGCTCGCCAGATGCGACGCCTGCGCCAGTTCCATCTGAATCGCGTGGATCCCTTGAGAGGGCTGGCCGTAGTGGCGGGTGGTCCAGCCGCCGCGGAAACGACCGTTTAGAACCTCTGTGCGCCTTGTCGCCTGCGTGCCCGCATGGGCGGCTGCCTCGATCCGGGGGTCGCAGGTGCGCCCGCCATCGGTGCCGATGTTGAAATCGGGCAGGGTGCCCTCGAAGAGCCATGGAATGACCGACCGGATCGAGTGGCAATCATAAAGCACCGCATAGCCATGGATCGCCTTCACCCGCGCCAGCTCGGCCGCGAGCGCGGCATGATACGGGGCATGGAATTGCGCCGTGCGGCGGGCAACCTCGGTGGCGTCGGGCTCTTCGCCCTCCCGCCAGATCGGCGTGTTGTCGAAGGTGGTAAGCGGCACCAGACCCGTGGTCGTCTGCCCCGGATAGAGCGATTTCCCCGACGGGTCGCGGTTGGCGTCGATGACATAGCGATGGAAGGTGGCTTGAACGCATGTCGCATCGGGGATCAGCCCCGCATAGAGTTTTTCGATATGCCAATCGGTGTCGCGCAGGCGCTGCCCCTCGTCGTTGAGCTTGGCCCGGATGTCATCGGGCACATAGGTGCCGGTATGGGGCGAGCTTAGAACAAGCGGGCTGTTGCCACGTGTAATCCGAACCGGATCCATCAGAACACCTCGGGCAGCAGGTCGTAGACCGAGCGGGCCAGTTTGCCCGAGTGAACCAGCTCCGCCGCCGCTTCAAGGTCCGGCGCCATGAGCCGGTCGTTGACGATGGCGGCGACGTCTTCGCGCAGCACGGTGATCGCGGCGCAAAGCGGCGCGGAGGTGGTCAGCGGGCCCCGCAATTCGATGCCCTGCGCGCCGGTCAACGCCTCGATCCCGATGATGTGGAACAGGTTCTGCGTCATTTGCAGCAGGCGGCGGGCGCCGTGGCAGGCCATGGACACATGGTCTTCCTGATTGGCCGATGTCGGGGTCGAGTCGACCGAGGCCGGGTGCGACAGCTGCTTGTTCTCGCTCATCAGCGCGGCAGAGGTCACCTCGGCGATCATCAGCCCGGAGTTGAGGCCTGGTTTCGGCGACAGGAAGGCCGGCAGGCCAAAGCTCAGCGCTGGATCGACCAGCATGGCAATCCGGCGTTGCGCGATCGAGCCGATCTCGGCCACGGCGAGGGCGATCATATCGGCGGCAAAGGCGACTGGCTCGGCATGGAAGTTTCCGCCGGAAACCACATCGCCATTGGACAGGACCAGCGGGTTGTCGGTGGCGGCGTTGGCCTCGATCTCAAGCGTGCTTGCCGCCTGACGCAGAAGGTCAAGGCAGGCGCCCGAGACCTGCGGATGGCAGCGCAGGCAATAAGGGTCCTGAACACGCTCGTCATTGTCGGCATGGCTGGCGCGGATTTCGGACTGCGCCAGAAGATTGCGCAGGGTCGCCGCAACTTCGATCTGACCGCTATGACCGCGCAGGGTGTGGATTTCCTCGGCAAACGGCGCGGTGGAGCCCATGGCGGCATCGGTCGACAGCGCCCCCGTCACGATCGAGCCTTGCAACGCGCGCTCGGCGCGGAACAGACCGGCGAGCGCCAGCGCCGTGGAGACCTGCGTGCCGTTGATCAGCGCGAGGCCTTCCTTGGCCGAGAGGGTCACGGGCGAAAGGCCGCAGCGCGACAACGCATCGCGGGCGGCAAGACGCTCGCCTTGATAAAAGGCTTCGCCTTCTCCGATCATCGCCGCGGCCATATGTGACAGCGGGGCGAGGTCTCCGGAGGCTCCGACAGAGCCTTTCTCCGGGATGACAGGAAGGACCCCTGCGGCGAGCATCGCCTGCATGATGTCGATGATGTCGCGGCGAACGCCCGAAGCGCCGCGCCCGAGCGACATGAGTTTCAGCACCATAACGAGGCGCACGACTTCGGGCGAGAGCGGTGTCCCGACCCCGCAGCAATGGCTGAGGATCAGGTTGCGCTGAAGCGTCGCCACATCCGCGCTTTCGATCCGGATCGAGGCCAGCTTGCCGAAGCCGGTGTTGACGCCGTAAACCGGTGCGTTTCCCGCGGCCACTTCGGCGATGCGCGCCGCGGCGCGCTCGATGCCGGGATAGGCGGAGTCGCAGAGCACCACATCGGTTGCGTTCCAGTAGATGTCGGCAAGGGTCCGCAAAGACACCTGCCCGGGAATAAGCACTTCAGCCATGAACGACGGCTCCTTTGAAGATACGTTTGTGAAGGGGGTGGTGGCCAAGACGCGCGACAAGCTGCGCGGGGCGTTCGACGTTCCAGATTGCCAGATCCGCAGATGCGCCGGGTGCCAGAACGCCGATGTCGCCCGCGCGACCGAGCGCCTGAGCCGCGTGACCCGTGACTGCATCCAGACATTCGCGCACCGTCAGCCCGAACAGCACCGCGCCCATGTTCATGGTGGTCAGAAGCGAGGAGAGCGGCGAGGTTCCCGGGTTGCAATCGGTTGCCAATGCCATGGGCACACCGGCCTTGCGCAGCGCCGCGACAGGCGGTTTTTGCGTTTCGTTGAGCATGTAATAGGCGCCGGGCAGCAACACCGCGACGCTGCCGGAGGCGGCAATCTGGGCGACGTCTGTCTCGTCGGCATATTCGAAATGATCGACGGAGAGCGCGCCGAACTCGGCAGCAAGCGCCGTGCCACCCGACCGGGTGAGCTGTTCGGTGTGCAGCTTGACGGGAAGGCCCAGCTCGCGCGCCGTGTCGAACAGGGGGCGGATGTCTTCGGCAGAGAACGCGATGGATTCGCAAAAGGCGTCCACGGCATCGACCAGTCCTTCGGCATGGGCCTCGATCAGCCCGGCGATGGCGACGTCACGGATATAGTCGGTTTTGCAGCCCTCGAAATCCTTCGGCATGGAATGGGCCGCGAGCCATGTGGTGGTGACACGGACCGGGCGCAGGGCCTCGACGTGGCGGGCGGCGCGCAGCATGTTGAGCTCGGAGGCGATCGACAGCCCGTACCCCGATTTGATCTCGAGCGTCGTCACGCCTTCCGAGAGCAGGGCGTCAATGCGCGGCAACGAGGCCGCCACCAGCGCCTCGGGGTCGAGCGCGCGGGTGGCCGCGACCGAGGAGACGATCCCGCCGCCCGCCCGCGCGATGTCCTGATAGGTCGCGCCTTCGAGACGCATTTCGAATTCGCCGCTTCGGTCGCCGCCGTGGATGATATGCGTGTGGCAATCGATCAGCCCGGATGTGACCAGCCGTCCCTCGCAATCGAGAATCTCGTGGCCGTCCTGTGCAAGCCCGGCACCGATTGCAGTGATGCGACCGTCTCGCATGGAAATATCGACAAGACCGGCGGCATCGGCGGAGAGGCGGGCGTTTGAAAGAAGGATCGGGTCGGACATGGGTTCCCTGTGTGCGCCGTTGGGGTTGCGGGGATTTGGTCTTTGCGCTGTGATTTTATAAGTATATACATAATAAAAGGCACTAAGGAAGACGATTCTATGTCTTTTCACGCGTCTACAGAGATGTGCCGACAAAAACGGAGCAGCGAGATATGATTTTTGCGGACAAGGCCCTCTTGCCGACAGGGTGGGAGAACAATGTTCGGCTCGATATTGCAGACGGGCACATCGGATCGGTTGAAATTGGCGCCACGCAACGTTCGGGCGATGCCCGCGTCGCCACGTTGATCCCGGGCATGCCCAATGTGCATAGCCATGCGTTCCAGCGCGGCCATTCCGGATTGACAGAGGTCAGGAGCGCAGGGCGCGAAAGTTTCTGGACGTGGCGGGAGATGATGTATCGCTTCGCGCTCTGCGTCAGCCCGGAGGATGTCGGTACCCTGGCCGAAATGGCCTATGTAGAGATGCTCGAAGCCGGATACACCCGCGTTGGGGAATTCCACTATCTGCACCACGGCAAAGATGGCACCCCCTACGACAATCCTGCCGAATTGTCGGACCGGATTTTCGCGGCGGCAGAGCAGACCGGGATCGCGCTGACCCATCTGCCGGTATTTTACGCCCATGGCGGGTTCGGCCCGCAGGCGCCGGGCGACGGGCAGCGCCGCTTTATTCATTCTGTAGATCGGTTTGTCGAACTGGTCGCGCGCTGCGAGGCGCGTCTGGCGCGCCCGCAAGACCGTGTCGGGTTCGCGCCGCATTCGCTGCGCGCCACGAGCCACGAAGAGCTGTCGGCACTTTGCGGCGCGCTTCCGGGGCGGAAAATTCATATACATATTTCGGAGCAGGTCAAAGAGGTCGAGGACTGTCTGGCCTTTTACGGCCAGCGTCCAGTCGACTGGTTGTTCGATCATGCCGAGGTGAATGCCGATTGGTGCCTGATCCACGCCACCCATCTGACCGCCTCCGAAATGCAGCGCATCGCGGCCTCTAAAGCTGTCGCAGGCCTGTGTCCCGTGACCGAAGCCAACCTCGGCGATGGCCTGTTTCCGGCACCGGAATTCCTTGCGGCTGACGGCAAGATCGCCATCGGCACGGATTCGAATGTGCGGATCGATGTCGCGGAGGAATTGCGCGTTCTCGAATATGGTCAGCGCCTGCACGCCCGCGCTCGAAATGTGCTGGCCCCCGAAGGCGGATCGACGGGGCGTCACCTGTTCGATGCGTCGCTCGCAGGCGGGGCGCAGGCGCTTGATGCACCCGCTCCGCTCATCGCCTCAGGTGCGCCGGCCGATCTGGTCGCTCTGGCCGATCCGCTGGGGCTGGGGCAAGGCGACGCGCTGCTCGATCGGTGGATTTTCGGGCGCGATGTCGCCGTGAGCGATGTCTGGGCAGCCGGGGCGCATGTGGTGCGCGCGGGGCGGCACATTCACCGCGATGCGGTGCAGGCACGGTTTGCCGACGTCTTGCGGCACGTGCTCACCTGAGCCGCGCCGCAAGCCACGGACAGGCGAGGTGCCCGGGTCAGAGAACCCGGGCCATTGCCTCCAGAAACTGGTCATTTTCCCAGTCGAGACCAACCGAGACGCGCAGAAAGCTCTCAAAGCCTTCCTGTTTCCACGGTTTCACGATCACGCCGAAGCTGATGAGCCGATCCGCGACATCGCAAGAGGTCTGCCCGCAGTCCACGAACAGGAAGTTCCCCTTGGATGGCAAAACGCGCAGGCCCAGAGCGGTCAGGCGCTCTGCCATCCGTGCCCGTTCGCGCAGGGTGTGGGACACCGCCTGCGCCATCTCTTCGGTGTGGGTCAACGCCGCGAGCGCGGCGGCTTGCGCCACGGCATTGGTGTTGAAAGGCGTTCGGACAAGGTTCATCGCATCGATCACGTCATCACTGTTGGAGATGCCATAGCCGATGCGCAATCCCGCCAGCCCATAGGCCTTGGAAAAGGTGCGCAGGATCAACAGCGGCTTGTCATGCTTGGCGAGACGTTCCGTTGCCGAGGCATAATCCGGACCGGCGGCATATTCGACATAGGCTTCATCAAGGCACAGCAGGCTCTCGGGGTTTTGCGCCGCCAGCAATGCGTCGAGTTCTTGGGGGCCGAGCCAGAGCCCTGCGGGGTTCATCGGGTTGGCGAGAAGCGTAAGGCGCACCGGCCGCGCGGCGGCGTCCAGAAGCGCACCCATATCGATCTCGTACGACGGGGTCAGGCCGATGCGGGTCACTTTGGCCCCCATCATGGTGGCGTAATCCTCGTGAAGCGGGAAGGACGGGAACAGGGTCACCACCTCATCGCCCGGGTTCAACACGGCGCGCGCCAGAACGTTGAGCAAGTCTTCCGATCCGTCTCCTAGGATGACCCGGTCTTTTTCGGCGCCGGTCAGCAATGCGATTGTATCGGCAAGCGCACGGGCGGAAGGATCTGGATAAACAAAGGGGCGCGCGATCGCATCGCGCATCGCCGCCTGAATAGCGGCGTTGGGGCCGTGCGGATTTTCGTTCGAGGCCAGCTTTGCAATGGGATGCCCCTTGGCACGGCTCGCAACGTCAGTAACTGTCAGCCCGGAATTGTACGGCTTGAGAGAGGCAAGCTCCGGTCTGGCGGGAAACCTGGGGGGCGTCATGATAATCTCCGTTGACTCAAGCGTGGCGATTTACCACACATATGTATATACATACAATTATGGGACCGAGGACGAATGCAAGATGAAAATAGCATCGCGACCGATGTCAGGTTCGACTTCACGGGCAAGACCGTGTTTGTCACCGGCGCGAGCCGCGGCATCGGGCGCGAGATTGCCCTTGCGTTTGCACGCGATGGCGCAAGCCTGATCCTGAGTGCGCGGAGCGCCGAAGCCTTGACGTCCGTGGCAACAGAGATTCGCGACATGGGGGGCGAAGCGGTCTGTCTTGGTCTCGATCAACGGGATCTGGGGGCGATACGCTCCCAGATTGCACCTCTTGGCCCGATCGACGTGCTTGTCAACAATGCCGGCGTTGAGTCGGTCCGCGATACTCTCGATGTCGACGAGGCGCTTTGGGACAGGATTGTCGACACCAATCTTAAAGGGGCGTTTTTTGTCGCGCAGGCCGTTGCAGCCAAAATGGCAGAGGCGCAACGTGGATCCATCATCAATCTGGCCTCGCTGACCTCTTATGTTGGCGTTCCGGGCGCTGTGCCCTACAGCGCGTCGAAAAGCGGCGTTCTCGGCATGACCCGTGCCATGGCCGCCGAATGGGCGCCAAAGGGCATCCGCGTCAACGCCATCGCGCCGGGATATTTCGAGACCGATTTGACCAGCGTCTTCTACGAAGACAAGGACTGGGTTGCGAAGATGATCGCCAATATCCCCGCAGGCCGCATGGGCGATCTGTCCGACCTGACGGCAGCGGTTAGGTTTCTTGCGTCAAGTGGCGCCAACTATATTTTTGGTCACTGCATAGTCATCGATGGTGGATATCTGGCCAAAATTTAGGCAGGTATCCACTTCTGGCCAAACTGCCAGTTGGTTCGGACATAAGTATATACTTTTAATTTCAAGAGTGCTTACTTACCCTCCAAAGCAGATCACAGGGGCAACGATGACAGTTCAGATCGCCGCGAAAGCAGATGCCACCCAAGCGGCCCGCGAGGTCGCCGTGCGCGCAAGTCATGTGTCGATGGATTTTGGTAGCGGTGCGCTTGCGGTTGACGATGCGAGTTTCGAGCTGGAGAAGGGGCGCTTCCTGACGATCCTTGGTCCGTCAGGTTCTGGTAAGACAACCTTGTTGCGCATGATCGCCGGGTTTCAAAAGCAGACCGCAGGCGAAATCACCATCAATGGCAAGGCAGTCGATGCCGCCCCGCCGCATCGTCGCTCTGTCGGGATGGTGTTCCAGAAGCTCGCCCTGTTCCCCCATATGACTGCGGCCGAGAACGTGGCCTTCCCGCTCAAGATGCGGCGGTTCAATCCGCGCCAGATCGCAGGGCGCGTGGACCAGTTTCTCGATCTCGTCAAACTTGGTGGGTATGGCGACCGGCGGATCAACGAGCTCTCCGGCGGGCAACAGCAACGCGTCGCCATCGCCCGCGCCCTGGTCTTCGAGCCGGATCTTCTGCTGCTCGACGAGCCGCTCGCCGCGCTCGATGTTAAGTTGCGCGAGGAAATGCAGCTGGAATTCCGCCGTATTCAGCATGAGCTGGGCGTCACCACCATCAACGTGACCCATGACCAGCGCGAGGCGCTCGTCGTTTCCGACAATGTCATCGTCATGGATGGGGGCCGCATCCAGCAGCAGGCCGACCCCGTCGCGCTGTATCGCGCCCCGGCAAATCCGTTTGTCGCGGGGTTCCTTGGTCTGTCCTCTTTTGTCGAAGGGACGGCCACCGCGGATGGCAATCTGCAGGTTGGGGATCTTGTGGTGCAGGGGACAGCCGCGCGCAGGTTCGAAACCGGGGCGCCGGTGGTGGCGGCGATCCGCGCCGAACAGATCCGCCTTGCAGGAACGCGCGAGGCGCTTGCGGCCTGCGACATGACGCTGGAGGGGCGCGTGTGTGACACGATCTTCGAGGGCGAGCGCCAGATGTATGTCGTCGAGATCGGGGCGCTTTGCGGCGCGACTTTCCGCGTCTATCACCACGATCCTGACAGTTTCGGCCTGTTCCGCGTTGGTGACCCCGTCGCGCTTGGTTGGAACCGTCGCGATCTGAAGATATTCAGCCCAGCGGCATAAGAAAAAACGCCGCTTACCAACAGAGGAAACTACCGAATGTCCATCAAATACTCCCGCCGGAACATTCTGCGAGCCGGTCTGGCGACCAGCGGAGCAGCTCTGCTCACCGCCTTGCCCGCCAGCCGCCTGTTTGCGCAGGAACCCGAGAAGCCGTCCGAGATCATCGTCCGCGCCTGGGGCGGCGAATGGGTTGAATCGCTGAAGAAGGGCGTCTCCGACCGCTTTACCGAGATGACCGGCATTGCCGTGCGTCACGATCTGACCGAAGACAATGAGATCCAGCCCAAGGTCTGGGCCGCCGTGGCGCAGAACCGCGTGCCGCCGATCCACATCAACTGGGACACCACCACCAATGCGACGAAATCGGCGCTGCGCGGTGTGACCGAGGATATCTCCGATCTCACCAACCTCGCCAACACCACCGAACTGGCCAAGCCGGTCGGGCTAGACGGCTATCCGATGGTCAACACCTATGGCTATGTCTATGTGCTGGCCTATCGCCCCGACGCCTTCCCGGATGGTCCGCCCAAATCCTGGCGTGATCTGCTCGATCCCAAGTTCAAGGGCCGTATCGCGCTCTACAACGACGGTATCGGCTTCCATTTCCCCGCGCAGGTCGCGGGCGGTGGCAGCCTTGAGGATATCCCCGACAACATGGATGCCTGCTGGGACTTCGTCCGCGAGATGAAAGAGCAGAACCCGCTTCTGGGTGAGGATCCGGATTTCACCACATGGTTCCAGAATGGTGAAATCGATGCGGCCTGCACCATCTCGACCAACGCGCTTGCGGCCAAGAAGAACGGCGTAGAGCTGGCATGGACCGTGCCGGAAGAGGGCTGCAAGTTCGACACCGATTGTCTGTGGATTCCCAAGGGCCTTCCGGAGAACGAGCTTTACTGGGCCAAGCAGTACATCAATCTGGCCTTGTCGCAGGAAAGCCAGCAGATCTGGCTTGACGGTCTCGGGCTTCCGGGCGTCATCGAGGGTCTTACCCCGCCGGCAGGGCTTGCGGGCGATCCGTCCTACCCGACCGAGCCGGAAGATTTCGAACATCTAATCCGGGTTTCGTCGGCGGTTCAGGTTCAGAACGAAAGCGACTGGTTCGCCAAGTTCAAGGAAATCATGCAGGGCTGAGCCCACATGCACGTCAGGATCGGGATATTCTCCCGGTCCTGTTCATGGTCGCGCCGCGCCTTTGAGGGCCATGCGCAGCCAGCCACCCCCATCGTGACCCCGGAACGCCGCAATGCCCCAGATCCCGTCCACGGACGATCCTCAAACCACGTTCAGATACCCGTTGCGCTGGCGGATCATGGACGCATTGAACTATGGTCTGGACCGGTTCTGGCCGGCCCGTATGTCACCCTACACCGGATGGGCGCTGATCATGCCTGCGCTTTTGCTGGTGGGGATTCTGGTGCTCGGCCTGTTCGAAATGGCGGACAGCTCGCTTCATACGCTCGACCGTGCGACCTTTCGGCCGTCAGAGGCCTACACGCTTGAGAACTACCAAGCGGTGATGGAGAGCGCGACCTATGGCCGTGTGGTGATGCGATCCGTCTTCGCCGCCGGGCTGACAGTTTTCTTCACGCTGCTGCTCGCGCTGCCCTATGCCTATATCATGGTGCGCACGACACGTTCGGCTGTGCGCAAGGCGCTTCTGGTCACGCTCTTCCTGCCGTTCTTCATCGGTCAGGTGGTGCGGGCATACGGGCTTCTGATCATTCTTGGCACCAACGGCGTCGCCAATAACGCGCTTGGTCTCGTCGGGATCGAGCCGATCCGCCTGCTGTTCAACTTCCCGGCCGTGGTCTTTGGTCTGGTGCAATACATGCTGCCCTTTGCGGTGCTGATGCTTGCCCCCGCCTTGACGGCAATCCCGCGCGAAACCGAAACCGCGGCGTCGTCTCTGGGGGCCAACTGGCTGCAAAGCTTTCGCCACATCGTCCTTCCGATGGCCAAGCCAGGCCTGATCGGTGCGGGGCTGGTGGTTGGAACGCTGTCGCTGACCGATTTCGCGATGCCTGCCATGCTGGGCGGCGGCTCGCAGGATTTCATCGCCAACGCGATCTATGACCAGTTCTTCCGCACTGCGGATCAGGGTCTCGGGGCCGCGCTTGCATTGCTGCTCGTGGTGCTCGGGTCGGTCATCGTCGGTGTGGTCATCGCGCTTTTCGGCGCCGGGACACTTGGCATGGGAAGCAGGAAATGACCGCAAGATCGCAACGCATTCTGTTCTGGGCGCTTGTCTGGTTCTGTATCCTCATCCTCTCGGTGCCCACGATCATCGTTGTCGGTGCGTCCTTCACCACCGCCAACATGATCTCTTTCCCGCCCGAAGGCTTCACGCTCAAATGGTACGGGAAGATCGCCCTCGCACGCGATCTGCAGCAGGCCTTCGTGCGTTCGTTGATCGTCTCTACCGTCTGTCTCATCGTCTCTGTGCCCGTCGGCACGCTGGCCGGTCTTGCCCTGTCGCGGTTCAAGCTGCGCTTTGCCAATGCGATCCAGATCTACCTGCTTTTGCCATTCACCGTGCCGCTGATCGGCTCTGGCATCGGCATGATGCTGGTCTTTGGCGAATGGCGTGTTCTGGGAAGCCTCTGGCCGGTGGGCGTGGCGCTTGCCGTGATCAACCTCCCGTTCATCATCTGGTCGGTGTCCTCTTCCGCCGGCGCGCTTGATGGCGATCTTGAACTGGCCGCATCGAGCTGCGGGGCAGGGCGCTTCGAGACCTTCTGGTTCGTGACCTTGCCGGGTGTCATGCCGGGGGTCATCACCGGGGGGCTTTTGATGTTCGTGCTGGCAATGAGCGAGTTCCTCGTCTCGCTGCTTCTGACCGATGCGCGGACCGTGACCCTGCCGGTGCAGATTTATAACAATATTCGCTCGATCATCACGCCCGATCTGGCGGCGGTTTCCTCTGTCTTCGTGGTGATCGCGCTGCTCGCGGTGTGGCTGCTCGACCGCCTCGTCGGGCTCGAAATCTTCTTGAAATCAAAATGATGATGGCCCGACCCTCGCGGTCGCGGCGTCGCGAACGATCATACGAAAGGATCCGTCATGTCTGACGTCAACGTGCAAAAACTCGCTGGTCTGGGAAAAGCCGAACGCGCCGCGCTCATCCGCCGGTCCGAAGCCGATCTGTCCTTCTTCCTCGACAAGGTGCAGCCGATCATCGATGCGGTGAAAACCGAAGGCGACGCCGCGCTGGTTCGGTTCGGGCGTGATTTCGACAAGGCGACGCCGTTGACGGCAGAGACGCTTCAGGTGTCCGAGGCAGAGTTCGACGAAGCCTTCAAGCTGGTGGATGACAAGGTGATCGAGGCGATCCGCTATGGGATCGAGAACATCCGCTCCTTCCATGAGGAGCAGGCGCCGGAACCGATGTTCCTCAAGGAAATCCGCCCGGGCGCCTTTGCGGGGGACCGCTACCTGCCGATCAATTCGGTCGCGCTTTATGTGCCGCGTGGCAAGGGATCGTTCCCCTCGGTCACGATGATGACCTCGGTGCCGGGGGTGGTCGCAAAGGTGCCGAACCTCGCCATTTTCACCCCTCCGGGGCCGGACGGCAAGATTGATGCGGCGACCTTGGTCGCGGCGCGGATCGCTGGCGTAGAGACCATCTATAAGTGCGGCGGCGCGCAGGCCGTGGCGGCGGCAGCCTTCGGCACCGAAACCGTCAAGAAAGCCCAGAAGATTGTCGGACCGGGCAGCCCTTGGGTCGTCGCGGCGAAGCGCCTGCTGGCCGGGATCATCGATCCGGGCCTGCCCGCCGGTCCGTCGGAAGGGATGATCCTTGCCGATCACACCGTGTCGGGCGGCCTTGCGGCGATGGACCTTCTGATCGAGGCCGAGCACGGCCCCGACAGTTCCGCATGGCTGGTGACGCCCTCCGAGCGCGTCGTCGAAGAGGCGCTGGCCGCTCTGCCCGAGCTTTGGGGCAAGATGACCGAGACCCGTGTCGAATTCTCGCGCACCGTCCTGACCGGCGCGTCGGGCGGTATCGTCCTTGCAAAGGATATGGCGGATGCCTGTGCCTTCGTGAACGAATACGCGCCCGAGCACCTTGAAATCCTGTCGACCAAGCCCTTCGACTATCTTGGTGACATCACCGAGGCTTCGGAAATTCTGCTCGGCACCCATACGCCGGTCTCGATCGCGAATTTCGCGCTGGGGCCGAACGCGGTGCTGCCGACCTCGAAAGGCGCCAACACCTACGGGCCGCTCTCGGTCACCGATTTCATCCGCCGCAGTTCGGTCGGCTATGTCACCGAGAAAGGCTATCCGGAAATGGCCGCAGCCGCGAAAACCCTCGCGGAATACGAGGGCTTCTCGTCGCACGCCAACGCTGTCAGCGACCTGCGCAACGCCTACCTGAAGCCGGAGTGATGGACGCGGTTCGCCTCCATGGGATCGGGGATCTTCGTTTCGAGAGGGTCCCCGGCCCCGCCGCTCCCGCGGCGAAGGAGGTCACGCTCGCCGTTTCTGTCGCGGGCATCTGTGGCTCTGATCTGCACAATTACCGGACCGGAGCATGGATCAGCCGTGCCCCGTCGATCGCCGGTCACGAATTTACCGGGACGGTGACAGAGCTGGGCGCAGAGGTCTCTCATGTGGCGGTTGGCGATCGTGTCGTCGTCGACAGCCGCTGGACCTGCGGCGTTTGCCCGTCCTGTCGCGACGGCGTCGGTCAGGTCTGCACAAAGCTCGGGTTTCTGGGCGAGGTGATCGATGGCGGCTTTGCCGAGCAGGTGACCGTGCCCGCAAGGAACGTGCTGAAAGCCCCGGCGGATGTGGCGGATCGCCATCTTGCCATGGCCGAGCCGCTGGCGGTTGCCCTGCATGCGCTCAACCTCATGGCGCTGCCGGGCGGAGCCGAGATCGTCGTGGCGGGATGCGGCCCGATTGGCGCTCTGGTCACGCTTCTTGCGACCCGCGCGGGCCATCCGGTTTGCATTCTGGATCGCAACGCGGCGCGCAGCGGATTGCTGTCAAAGGTCACCGGCGCCATCGCCACGGATCTCGACGAACTCGCGGATCGACGCTTCCGTTATGCCATCGACACAACCGGAAATGCCGATGTGATCTCTCGCCTTCTGGACACCATCGCAGGCGCAAGCCGTCTGGGTCTTGTGGGGATCGGCAGCGCGGCCAAGATCATCGATCCGGTGCAACTGGTCGAGCGCGAGATCGCCCTGATCGGCTGTCACGCCTTTGGAGACGAGTTGGCGAGCATCAATGACATGTTGCCTGCGCTCGCGCCGTATCTCGATCCGTTCATTGCGGAAATTCTTCCTCTCGCCGAGGTCCCGGCAGCCTATGACAGGCTGCTCGCGGGCGACACCGGCGGGATCAAAACTCTCATTCAAATCGGAGGTGATCATGGCCACTGATACCCCAACGCCGTCCCGCACCGCCGAAATTCGGGCGGTGGCGCGCGAAGACATCCCACGGGCGCAGACCATGCTCGAAGAGTTCATCACCGGGCTGTTCGACATCCCGGTGAGCGATCTCAGGATCAATCAGGATCAGTACTCACTCAATTCCCTCAACGGGTTTTTCGAATCCGGCGATCAGGCCTTCTTCTTCAAATTCCATCAGGAAGACGGCGAAGAGGACATGACCGGCGAATATTACCGTGCCGATATCCTGTCCTCGGCGGGTTTGCCCGTCGATCAACCGGTGCACATGTCGACGCTGGCGGGCGAGCAGGTGCTGATTTACCGACGCCGCTCTGATCCGCGCTTCTCGGATGTTTTGTTCGAGCTGGATCAAGCGCCTGATGCGACGGCCACCGCCCGCGCCCGTGCGGCCGAGGCCGATCTCAACGCCCGCATTCTGTCCGTCGCCAAAGAGACGCTGCAGGCGATCTCTCCCGCGCAGGCCGCTGCGGAACCGATACACCGCTTGTTCTACGAGCGCCTCATCGATCTGCCCGCGGGCAGCTATCCCGGCGGGCGTCTGGCGAAATTCTACGTTGGCAAACGGTTCGCGTTCCCGGGCGGGGTGTCGCTCGATTGGGACGAGATCGCCGATGCCACCGTTCGGGTCAATGGCATCAGCTATGGGTCGAGCCTGCGACAGGCGTTCGACGACGCGCTCACACGCTACGCACCGCTGAACACCGCCAGTGCCGGCGGGATCGTGGCCCATGGCGATGCGCATAACGCCAATGTCTGGTACGAACGAGGCGAAGATCAGGACCGGCTCTCTTTCTTCGATCCGGCGTTTGCAGGCAATAAGGTGCCGGGGCTTCTGGCCGAGGTCAAATCGACCTTCCACAATATCTTCGCCCATCCGTTCTGGCTCTATAATCCCGAAATGGCGGCGGAACGGTTCGAGGCCAATGTGACGCTGTCCGAAGACGTTCTGTCTTTCGAGACCGACTGGCATCCGACACCTGCGCGGCTGGCGCTGCTGGACGCCAAGGCCGAGACATTCTGGAAACCATGGCTTGCACATCTCAAGGCGCAGGAGCTCCTGCCCGAGGATTGGGAAGAGATCGTTCGCAGCGGGTTGTTCCTGTCGCCGGCTCTGGTGATGAACCTCAACGCGGGCGAAGGTGCCGAGCGGCACAATCCAACCTCATCGGCCATCGGGCTGGGCATCGCGCTTGCGGCGGCCTCGCGCCCGGTTGATGGCGAGGACATGTTCTCGCGGTTCTTCGACTCAGTGCGCCCGGAATGACGCTCGTTCACAGGTTTCAAAGTGTCGATGATTTTGCCAGTGCGGCACGGCGTTGCTGATGATCTAGGCGTTGGCTTGTCGACGCGGAACAAATGAATCCCGAGGCACCGATGTGGTGTCGAAAGAGGATTTGAGCCTCGCGCAAAAGACCGACCGGCTTGGGCGCGAGACCGGCATTCCCCAAGAGGAAGGGGATGTCCTGAAAATGGCCACCCGGTTCTTGTCGGTCCAGTTCAGGATGGCGTGGCTCGTGAACTCGGTGCCGTTATCGCTGACGATGCATGCGGGTTTGCCGTAGATCCGCACCAGCACATCCAGCTCGCGGGCGGTCGCCATTGGCCTGAGCGAGCATGGCGACGGCGCCCGAGATGCCGGTGTCGGCGGTCAGGCACGGGGACTTCCGGCGGCAATCGTCGATCACCGCCAGAATGCGGAACGTGCGCGAGGCGCCGAAGCTGTCTGCCAGAAAGTCTGGCGAGCTGCGGGCATTGGGATGCGCCGCCTCTGGCATCGGCGTGCGTGACCCACGGACCTGCTTGCGCCCGCGCCGTCGCTTCACCGACAGTCCCTCTAAAGCTTTTCGTGGTTCATGAGCATGCCCTTGCGCCCGAGCAGGATACCGATTCGGCGACGACCGAACCGGCGCCGCTTCGCTGCGCTCTGCTCATCTCCTCGCGGATCTCTGGGCCACGGTCCCCTGAACCGGTGAAACGGTTCTAGCTCATTCGCCTGCTCCGTCACGGTTGAGCAGAGACTCCATCAGACTGCAGGCTCTCGCGGGGGCTGTTGCGTCAATTTTCGGCAAGTGACGCAATGGACCCTATCAATGCCAATGCGCAGTTGGAAAACTTGTTGACAGGAATATAAAAACAAACTGACCTGTTTTCAAATGGAGAGCACATGACTGTCACGACACGACGCACACAGGATCAGCGCAGCGCCCAGACGCGGGCCCTGTTGCTGCGCGCAACGACGCAGTCGCTGATGGAGGTGGGCTATGCCAATACAAGCACCGCAGGCATCGCCAAGCGGGCAGGGGTGTCGCGGGGCGCGCAAACCCACCACTACCCCGGCAAGCGGGATCTGATCGTTGCCGCCACCGAAGAGATGTTCTCAAACTTTGCCAATGAACTCGAAACCCTTGGCGCAGAGCTTCGGGCAGGTCGCCTGAGCTATGATGGCTTTTTCGACGCGATCTATGACGGGGTTCTCAATGGCGACTGGTTCTATTCGTCGCTTGAAATCATCGTTGCGGCGCGGGGGGACGAGGATCTGCGTCGCCACCTGTCACCGCTGATCCTCGATCTACACGAGCAGTTCGAACGCACCTGGTCGAAGACTTTCGTGGCGGTCGATCCCAAGGTGGTGACCTCGCGCGTGGCGCTGAACCTCGTGATGAACGTGTTTCGAGGTATGGCGGTGCAGGCGGTCCTGCGCCGCGACGAAAGCTATTTCACCGAGATGCTGGGCGCGCTGAAGGCGATCATCGCCGTTCACGTCCGCCCCGTCATATCCGACTGACAGCAACCGACTGGAACGACCTTCCGCAACTTAAAAACCAGACAGTCGGTATTTAACATGAGGCGTCAGCCTCCAACCAGAGCGGTACAGCCGCCGACCATCCAACAGACATCCGACAGGAGAGACAGATGAAGACCTTCACTTTGATGCTGGCCGCCGCCGCGCTTGCCGCGACGCCGCTGCTGGCGCAGGACTGGGAAACCGAAGGGCTGAGCGAGGACGCCATCACCATCGGCGTCATGGGCCCGTTTTCCGGCAATGCCTCGTCCTACAGCAAGGCGCTGGTGGGCATGATGGCCTATTACGACAAGGTCAACGAGGAAGGCGGCGTGCATGGCCGCAAGCTGATCGCCGTACAGGAAGACACCGCTTGCGACAGCGCCAAGGGGCTCGCCGCGGCCAAGAAGCTGATCTCGCAGGACAAGGTGTTCATGCTTCAGGGCAATTCCTGCTCGGGCGTGGCGCTGGCGCTGCGGCCGACCATCGAGGAAGCCGGCCTGCCGTGGATCGTCGCGCACGCGGTCAGCGACAGTATCTCGGACCCGCTTGCCAAGAACATCTTTCACGGCGTGCCCACGGGCGGTGCCAATGGCCGGGCCATGGCTGCCTTTGTTCTGTCCAAGCCCGACACCAGCAATGTCGCGATCATCGAGCATTCCAACGACTGGGCGCACAGCTATTCCAACCCTGCCCGCGATTATCTGGAAGAAAACGGCGTCTCGCCCAGCCTTGAGCTGACCATGGAGCGCGGGCAGACCGATGCCACCGCGCAGGTGCTCAAGCTGCGGCAGGAAAAGCCCGACTTCATCATTGCCGCGCTTTACGAGGCAGAAACCGCGATCTTCCTGCGCGATCTGGTGAAATACGGCATGGGCGATGTGCCGGTGATGGGCACCGCCGGGACCGACCTTGAGAACACGCTCAAGCGCACCGGCGATTTCGAAACTGTGCAGAACTACTACGTCATCCATTCCTATGTGGACAATCTCGACGGGCCGCTGATGCAGCAGTGGGGCGAGATGATCCACAAGTACGACCCGGATGAAGAGCTTTCCACGTTCTCCTTCGTGTCGATCGGCTCTGCCGAGGCGCTGGTCTCGGCGCTCGAGGCGGTCGGGCCGGACCTGACGCGCTCCAAGCTGATGGCGGCGCTGGAAGAGGTGCGCGATTTCGACACCGGCATTCTGTCTGACCCGATCACTTGGACCCCCGAAGACCACCAAGGGGTCAAGGGCTCGGCCGTGGCGGGCTTTGTCGATGGCGAACCCACGGTGCTGCGCGCCTGGGGCCAGCCCTACTGATCCCCGACTGCCGGGCGCGGCAGCGCTGCGCCCGGCCTTTTTCGGGGACATTGAAGGAGCCGACAAGATGTTGATGCAGCTGACTTTGGGAGGTCTCTCCCAAGGCATGATCTATGCGCTGATCGCGCTGTCGCTGACGGTGGTCTACCGATCCACCACGGTGGTGAATTTCGGCCACGGCGATTTCGTCATGGCGGGGGCGTTCCTGTCCTACGTGTTGGTCGTGCTGCTGGGCGTGGCCTTTGTTCCGGCGGCAGTGCTGGCGATGGCGGCCATGTTCGTGCTGGGCGTGATGTTCAACCGCGGCCTGATCCGGCCGATCCGCGGAGGGCCGCATATCGGCCTTGCGCTGATGTGCATCGCCGCGGGCTACCTGCTGCGAGGCATCGCCCGCATGGTCTGGGGCCGCGAGGTGCTGCCGATGCCGCCGGTGTTCGACATGGCGCCGATCTTCGTCGGTGATCTGGTGATCACCGGAGACGCGGTGTTCATCATCGGCACGGTGCTGGTGCTCTTGCTGATCTTCTTTGGCCTGCTGGCGATGACCGATCTCGGCAAGATGGTGCAGGCGGTCTACCAGAGCCCGCGCGGCGCCCGGCTCATCGGTTTGAATGTCGATCGGTTCAACGACTTTTCATGGGGCATCGGCGCGGCGTTGGGGGCGCTCGGGGGCATCCTCGTGGCGCCGGTGTCGCTGCTGCACCCGGACCTTGGCGCGAGTTTCCTGATCAAGGGCTTTGCCGCGATGACGCTGGGCGGCTTTGGCTCGCTGGGGGGCGCGGTGCTGGGCGGCGTGCTGCTGGGCGTCGCCGAGCAATATGCCGGTGCCTACATCGACAGCGCGCTGATCGAGATCACCGCCTATGTGGTCATCGTCGCCGTGCTGTTCATCCGCCCGCAGGGCCTGTTCGGTCGCAAGGCCGTGGTGAAGGTGTAAGATCATGAGTCAGACCATGCCCTCTGCCCGTCAACGCCGCCTGCGCACATGGATCTTCTGGGCCGTGCCCGTGCTTTTGCTGCTGCTGCCGCTGGCCACCAATCCCTACACGCAGTTCATCGCCAACGGCATGTTGGTGTCGGTGCTGGTGACGCTTGGCTTTACGCTGACCATCGGCAACCTCGGGCAGCTTGCCTTTGCCAACACCGCCTTCTTCGGGATCGGGGCCTATGCCTCGGCCATTCTTGCCGCCAAGCTGGGGGTGCCGTGGCTGCTGACCATCCCTCTGGCTGGCGCCTTTGGGGCGCTCGGCGGCTTCCTTGCGTCCGCTGCGGCGCTGAGAGGCATCCGCAGCTATTACCTTGCCATCATTACGCTGGCCTTCGGGGAGCTCATGCGCTGGGGCTACACCCATTTCGCGCCCCTGACCGGCGGCACCGATGGCACGCCGATGCCGCGCGAAACGCTCTTCGGCATCTCGCTTACCGATGACACGCTGAAATTCTACGTCTTCCTCGGGGTGACGGTGCTGCTGGTGAAGGCCACGCTGAACCTGCTGCGCTCGCGCTTTGGCCGGGCGGTCATGGCGGTGCGCGAAAACGAGATCGCAACCGCATCGCTTGCCATTCCCACGTCGCGGGTGATCCTTGTGACCTTCATGTGGTCGGGCTTCGTGGTGGGCTGCGCCGGGGCGCTGTTCGCCCGCCATGTCGGGCATGTCTTTCCCGAAAGCTTTGGCATGCTGCACCTGATCGCCTCCTTTGCCATGGTGCTGGTCGGCGGCCTCGGCTCAGTGCTGGGCTCTGTGCTCGGGGCGGTGCTGCTGACGGCGCTGCCGGAATATCTGCGCGCCTTTCCGGGCATGGAAGAGCTGTTCTTTGGCCTGATCGTTGCCGGGGTTCTGGTGCTGATGCCGATGGGGCTTGCCTCGCTGCTGCGCCGCCTGTCGCCGATCTTTGTCGAACGTCACTACCGGGAGGCCCCATGACCCTGCTCGATGTAAACGGCCTGTCGGTCCGCTTTTCCGGGCTGACCGCGCTTGACGACGTGTCCTTCACCCTGATGCAGGGCAATGTCCGCGCTGTCATCGGCCCCAATGGTGCGGGAAAGTCGACGCTGTTCAATGCCATTTCGGGCTATGTCACGCCGACCAGCGGGACGGTGTTTCTAAATGGGGCAGAACTGACGCAGCTTTCCCCGCACGAGATCGCCGAAAAGGGCGTGCGCCGCACCTTTCAGAACGGCGGGCTGTTCCCGGCGCTCACGGTGCTGGAAAACGTGCTGACGGGTCTGCATGCGCAGACCGAAGGCTCGTTCCTCGACATTCTTCTGGGGCGCAGCGCCGCGCTGAAATCCGAGGCGGACAACATCCACCGCGCCCGCGAGTTGCTCAAGCTGATGTCGATGGAGCATATGGCCGACACCCGCGCCGGGGACCTTTCGGGCGGGCAGCAACGCATTGTCGAGATCGTGCGCACCGTCGCCTCGGACCCGCCGGTGCTGCTGCTGGACGAACCCGCCGTGGGCCTGTCGCCGGTGGCGCGCGATCAGATGATGGAAATCATCCGCCGCCTCGCCGGGGAAAAGGGCGTCGGCATCCTGCTGATCGAACACGCGGTGGAACTGGTGATGGCCGCCGCCGACCGCATCCTCGTGATGGCGGCGGGCGCGCGCATCGCCGAAGGCACCCCGGATGAGATCCGCGAAGACCGCGCTGTGCTGGAGGCCTACCTTGGACATGCCTGAACCGCTTCTGAAAATCCGTGATCTGCACGTCGGGTACGGCAAGAAACCAATCCTGCGCGGCGCAAGCTACGATGTGCTCCCTGGCGAATGCCTGACGCTGCTGGGGGCGAACGGGTCGGGCAAATCGACCTCGCTCAACGCCGTCTGCGGCTTCGTGACGCCGACCTCAGGGTCGGTGATGCTGGACGGGATCGAGACCGCCGGCCTGCCGCCGCACAAGATCTTTGCCCATGGCATCGCCCAGGTCAGCCAGGCGCGGGATCTGTTCCCGGACCTGTCGGTCGAAGACAACCTGAGGCTCGGCGCCATGCGCCGGGGCGGCAAGCAGCAGGCGCAAACCCTGTCCGACATCTACGAGCGCTTCCCGCGCCTGAAAGAGCGCCGCCGTCAGGCCACGCGCACCCTGTCGGGCGGCGAACAGCAGATGGTCGCCATTGGCCGGGCTCTGATGTCCCGCCCGCGCCTCTTGCTGCTCGACGAGCCGTCGGGAGGCCTGTCGCCGCAGTTCTGCGAAGAGATCGCCCAGATCATCGACCGGCTTAAGAGCGAAGGGGTGACGCTGCTCATGGTCGAGCAAAACCTCAACCTCGCCTTTCGCGCCGCCGACCGCTTCATCGTCCTGCGCGACGGGCAGGTGGTCGATGGCGGCGACGTCCGCGCCATGGCGGGCGATCACGACGCCATCGTGCGCAACATCTATCTCTGACCTTGAAGGACCTGAACACATGACCACGCTGCACGACGATCTCATCGTCTTTGACGGTCTCATCATCTCGGACTGGGGCCGTCCGGTGTTCGAAAGCATGTCGGCGGGCGGGCTGACGGCGGCCAACTGTACCTGCTCGGTCTGGGAGGGGTTCCGTGACACGATGTTGAACATCGGCGCGTGGAACCGCCAGTTCCAGCAGCATGGCGACCTGATCGTCAAGGCGCGCAGCACCGCTGACATCCGCGTCGCCAAGGCCGCGGGCAAGACCGGCATCGTGCTCGGCTTCCAGAACACCACCGCCTTCGAAGACCGGCTCGAGTTCATCGAACTGTTCAAGGAGCAGGGCGTTGGCATCGTGCAGATGACCTACAACACCCAGAATCTCGTCGGGTCGGGCTGCTACGAGAGCACCGACAGCGGTCTGTCGGATTTCGGCCACGAGGTGGTGGCCGAGATGAACCGGGTCGGGATGCTCTGCGATCTCAGCCACGTCGGGCCGAAGACCTCGCGCGACGTGATCCTCGCGTCAAAGAAGCCGGTGGCCTATTCCCACTGCCTGCCCGCCGGTCTCAAGGCACATCCGCGCAACAAATCCGACGAACAGCTGCGGTTCATCGCCGAGCATGACGGCTTTGTCGGGGTGACCATGTTCCCGCCGTTCCTTGCCGCTGGCAACGGCGCGACGGTGGATGATTACGTCGCCGCCATCGATTATATCGTGAACCTCGTGGGCGAGGAGCGGGTGGGTTTTGGCACCGATTTTACCATGGGATACGGCGCGAAGTTCTTCGAATACCTCAACCGCGACAAGGGCTATGCCCGCCAGCTGACCGAGATCTGGCAGGTCGAATTTCCCGACGGGCTGGAGAGCATCGCCGATTTCCCCAACCTGACCGCAGCGATGCAACGCGCGGGCTGGTCCGAAACCAAGATCCGCCGGGTGATGGGCGAAAACTGGCTGAGCCTGCTCGATCGCGTCTGGTAGGGCAGGAGGCTTTTGCGCCAACCCCTCCCTGCCGTTCGCGACTGGGCAACGCACAGCCCGCGCAGAAAGGCCCGCGGCATGGCATCGCCGCGGGCCGAGGCATTAGGCCGCGGCGGTGATCGGCTCGCTCTTCGTCGCGTCCGTCAGCAGCGGCATGACCTTTTCCGCCATGAGCACCATGCTCTTGCGGCCAAGGTCGTAATCCGTCCAGTCGTGGCCAGCGTAGACCAGATGCTTGAACGGCCCGGTCACCTCGCGCAGGGCAAGGATCTGGTCGGCCACCGATTGCGCATCGCCGTGGATCACCAGCCGGTCCAGAACGTATTCCAGCGTGACGTCGTCATCCGGCATGTTCTGGTCTTCCTTGAACAGGTTGAGCCTGCCCCCGGCGCGCATCTTGGTCAGCAACTGGCTGTAATACAGCACGTAGGGGCTTCCCGGATCGCGAGCATAGGCGCGCGCGGTTTCCATGTCGTCGGCGACGCAGATGTTCTTGGCCACGCGCCAGTCGTTGTAATCGGGCACGATCCCGGCCTTTTCGCAGCCCTCGACGAATTTCGGCCAATGGGTCGCGGCCCATTTGGGCAGCAGGAAGTTCGCCGAGATCGGCTGCCAGCCACGTTCCGCCATGGCGCTGACGCCCTTGGAAAACGGCGCCACGGCGGTGCCGATGATCGGCGGGTGCGGGTCCTGATAGGGCTTCATGATGTCGCCCTGCCCGATGTTGCGCATCATGGTGCGTTCGGTCGTCACCTCCCAGAACTCGCCCTTGAGATTGTAGGGCGCTTCCCCGGCCCAGATGTCGAGCACCATGTTGATGCATTCGACGAACATCGCGTTGCGATCCTTGTCCATGCTGCCGAACACCTCGGCGTCCGACATCAGCCCGCCGGGCGAGATGCCGAAATTCAGCCGCCCTTCCAGCATGTGATCCAGCATCGCGACCTCGGCGGCGACGCGCGCAGGGTGCGAGTTGGGCATGTTCACCGTGCCGGTGCCAAGACGGATGTTTTTGGTTTCATAGGCAAGGCTGGCGAGGAACGCGACGCAAGAGGTGATGATCTCGGCCTGATCGGTGGTGTGTTCGCCGCAATAGGCTTCGGCAAATCCCAGTTTATCGGCCAGAATGAACGCCTCGCGATCCTCGGCCAGACTTTGGGCATAGGGCTTGCCCAGCGGGTGGATCGGCATCGTAAAGAATGACAGTTTCATTTGGCTCCTCCTTGGGTGTTCCAACAGTGATGAAGGACTGGAGGCAGCAGAAAAATCTAAAAGATCTGAAGTCTTCCATCTGGTTTTCAGATGGCCTGCCCGCGCCGCGCCAAGGCCCGCGCAGCGTGACAGCGCCGGTGCCCAATCAAGGGCACCGGCGCCTGTGCGACCGTGCAGCAGGCCCGGCGTTACATCAGGTTGTAGGGCAGCCAGGTGCTCAGCGCCGGGAACAGCAGCACAAGGATCGCAACGCCGAGGATCAGGATCCAGAACGGCACCGAACCGCGAAAGATGTCGCCAAGCGCGATGTCATCCCCCGGCGCTGCGGCTTTCACCGTGAACACGAGGATGCCGAAGGGCGGCGTCAGCAGCCCCGCCTCGATCACCAGAATGCCGAAGATCGCAAAGGCCAGCGGATCGATTCCCAGCGTGGTGGCCACCGGTGCAAAGATCGGCACCGTCAGCAGGATGATCGATGTCGAATCGATGAACATGCCCAGCAGGATCCAGACGCCAAAGATGATGGCCACGACCACCGCCGGCGATTCGCTGATCGAGAACATCAGATCGCCGATCACCTGCGTCGCCCCGCCCATCGCCAGAAAGCGCGAATACATCGAGGCCGTCACCAGCAGGATCAGGATCGGTGCGGTGGTGCGCCCGGCGTTGTAGATCGCCTCGGTGATGTCCTTGCGGGTCATGCCCTTGGCGATGCCCAGCAACAGGGCCCCGATGGTGCCGAACCCGGCCGCCTCGGTCGGGGTCAGCAGCCCGCCCCAGATGCCACCGATCACCACCGCGATCAGCCCAAGGATCGACAGCCCGCCCAGCATCTGTCGCCGCAGCGCGGCAGAATCGCCTGCGCCGGCCACGGGGGCGGCCTGCATCGGCGCGCAGTCGGGGTTGCGGATCGCGTAGAACACGCAGTAGCCGCAGAAACCCAGCGCCAGAAGCAGCCCCGGCGCCAGCCCGGCGATGAACAGCGCTCCGATGGATTGCTCGGTCAGCACCGCCCAGACGATCATCAGGATCGACGGCGGGATCAGCATCCCGAGGCAGGCGCTGCCCGCGACCGTGCCCAGCGAGAAGCGCTTGGAATACCCCAGCGCGATCATCTCTGGGTAGGCGATGCGCGAAAACGTCGCCGCGGCGGCGATAGACACGCCGGTGATCGCGGCAAAGATGGCGTTGCCCATCACGGTCGCAACGCCAAGGCAGCCGGGCAGGCGGCGAAACGCGCGGTTGCACAGGCTGTAAAGATCGCTGGCCGATCCCGACCGGCTGACGAAATCGCCCATCAGCACGAACAGCGGGATGATGATGAAGATATCCTTGCGCAGCGCTTCGTAGGCGGTGGAACTCAGGATCGACAGGGCAATGTCGAGGCTGCCGAGCATCCAGTACACCCCGACAAAGCTGACCGAACCCAGCGCCACCGCCAGCGGCACGCCCATCAGGATGAACAGCATCAAGAGGCCGAGGACCCCGAAAATCATCAATGTCATGTCAGTTCCGCACGGTTGAGTAGGGGGTGTCTTCGCCGCCGCCGCGCAGATCGGCGATCATCGTCGACAGATAGGCAAGGGCGGCAAGCGCGCTGGTGACGATCAGCAGGAACCGCACCGGCCATGTGTAGATGCGCATCGCGCCTTCGCCCTCGTATTCGCCAAGGCGGATCGCGGCAAAGGCGGCGGGCAGCGAGGCATAGGCGATGGCCGCGAACAGCAGCGCGCCGAGCGTCCAGGCGAAACAGCGCATCATCAGCCGGCTGCGGGGCCCCAGCGCATCCACCAGCGCCGTCGTGCGCAGCATCGATCCGGTGAGAATCGCCAGCGGCAATTGCAGGAAGGTCACCGCGATGACAGAGTTCTGCAAGATCTCCTTGGTGCCCGCGATGGGGTGCAGGAACAGCGTGCGCCCGACCACATCCGCGATGATCAGCAACGCCAGAAGAAACACCCAGCCCGCCGACAGAATATGCGCCCAGCGAGCGAGGGCTGTCTGAAATTTCATTTTTTCCTCCACCTTCGATATCGGGCAGAGCCTATGGTCAGGGACGCCTCGCCACAAGATTTTTGTTTATCAATCGATAAATTAGTGTAACACTCCTGCAAGGCGCGGGGCAGGCGGCGGGCGCATATCCCGCCAGACGGTCCGGCCAGCCGCGCCACGGATCGAAGGGGAGGAGATATTTCATGCGCTTCACACACAGGCATTCGATGGCTGTCGCCGGCACCGCACTGGCGCTTACATGCGCGGCATCGGCGGCGCAGGCCGACAGTTTCACATTCCGCATCGGCTCGGGTCACCCCAAGGGGCCAGCGCCCTACGTGACCACGATGTCGGATTTTTTCGTCACCGAGGTCAAGCGCCGCGCCGCCGAAGAGACCGAGCACAAGGTCAATTTTATCGAATCCTACGGGGGCGGCATCGCGGGGGTGTCCGAAACGCTTGAGGCGGTGCAGACCGGCCTGCTGGATTTTGGCGGCTATTGCGTGTGCTTCGAGCCGTCGAACCTGTACCTGCACAATTTCCCGTATTTCGAACCGTTCGGCCCGCAGGCAACATCAGATGCGATTTCGGCGGTGCGGGTGGTCTATGACAAGAACCCATGGCTGTCGGAACAGTTCGAAAAGGAATTCGGTCAGGTGCTGCTGGGCCTCGGCGCATGGGACAATTACCATCTGGGCACTGTTGATGAATGGAAAACGGTCGAGGATCTCAAGGGGGTCAAGATCGGCGGCGCGGGCCCGAACCTGCCGTGGCTGGAATACGCCGGAGCGGTGCCGGTGCAATCCAGCCTGCCCGAAGGCTACATGGCGATGAAGACCGGCGTTTACGACGGCTGGCTGATGACCCCGGCGGGCTACAATGGCTTCAAGTATTACGAACCGGCGCCCTATTACACGCTGATCGGATATGGCGCGATGCCGGTGGTGGTGATGACCGCCAACCAGCGCAAGATGGAGGCGCTGCCCGACGATCTGCGCATCATCATCGAAGAGGTGGGCCGCGCCTGGGAAGCCAGCAATGGCAAGGCGATGGATGACAGTCAGGCTGCGGGGCTGGCGGCGCTGCGCGAAAACGGCGCGATCATCAACGAGCTGCCCGAGGACGTGCGCGCACAATGGGCCAGCAGCCTGTCGGAGCTGCCGCGCAAAAGCGCTGCCGAGGCGGATTCGCGCGGGATGCCCGGAACCAAGGTACTGCAGGATTTCATCGATGCCGCGCGCGATGGCGGGCATCACTGGCCGGTGGAATACGTCCTGAACTGACGCAGGCACGATGCGGAGGGTATCAGGTTTCCTGATGCCTTTCGTCTGTAGATGTCATTTCAAAAGCGCACTGCCCTGCCCGTATCATCACGGGCAGGGGCCGCGCCGGGGCCCTCGCCTTTGGGAGGAGGCCGCAATGAAACTGGGATACCTGTTCGTTCCGCCCGAACATCACCGCTCTGAACGCTTCGGAGCCCAAGATTGCGGACGCTCAAGCGTCGCCCGTGCACTTGGGTTTTCGGAATTCTATGTCCCGGTGGCGGGTTCGGAAACCCGCCGCAGCGGCCCGCGCGGACCAGAGGGCGAAGCCTGTCTCGAACTGCGCAGCACCGCCATCTGCCCGCCCGGGCTTCGCCTCGCCAGCACGCGCGGAGTGACCCAGAGCACTGGCGAAACCGACCACGGCCTCTTTGTTTCTCCGCAGATTCAGGCCGCGCAAACGATCGCCGCAGGCCCATGCCGCGCCCCGTTTTCCGTCAGTTGGGCCGACACCGAAACCCTGTCGCGGCACTGGAGCGCCCATGTCACCGGCTGCACCCGCGCCGGTCGCTGCGCCCATCCCGGCGACTGGCGTGTGGCGCGCTCGGTGCTGATCGCCGACGATGTTGCCACGGCCCGCGACATGGTGATGGCGCCCGCCAGCCCGTGTCGGAGCTATTTTCGCAACATTCTGGGGCCACACGCCCGCAAGGCCCGCATCGACGAGGCGATCGACGCTTGTGTGCTTTACGGCGATCCGGGCGCGGTTGCCGACAAGCTGTTGCGGATCACCCGCGCCACGGCGGTGTTTGGCACGTTGGTGCTGGCCGATCACCCTTGGGCTGATGTCGCGCGGGCGCTGCGCTCGATGATCCTCCTAGAAGATGTGATCCAGCAGTGTTTTGGGTATTCCGACCGTCAGATGGTGTCCGGTTGGCAGTGACGGCATCGCGTGTTTATTGATCGGTCGATAATCAATGACATTGATTGCCGGGCGCGCTATCTGGTAAGGCAGGTATATCCCACCCGCCGGAGTTCAAGTGCCCAAAGGACAGCAAAGCCAGCGCGACAAGGGCGCCGCCCCGGTTCGCAAACGGTTGTCGCCAGCGGCGCGGCAGGCCGAGATCGTGCAAGCTGCGGTTGATCTGTTTGCCGAAACGGGTTTCGATGGCAGCACCCGCGAGGTTGCGCGCCGGGCGGGGATCACCCAGCCACTGCTCTATCGCTACTTTCCCGACAAACAGAGCCTGATCGAAGCCGCCTACAGCCGGGTGTTTCTCGAAACCTGGGACCCGGCCTGGGATGCGCTGCTGCAAGATCGCAGCCGCCCGGTGGTGGACCGGTTTCAGTCCTTCTACGAGGCTTATACCGAGATCGTCTTTCAGCCGGTCTGGCTGCGGCTATGGTATTATGCCCTGCTGCGCGATGCGCAGGTGCATGCGTGGTATCGCGAGGTTGTGCAGGAACAGATCCTCAAGCCGATGGTGCGCGAACGCCGGGCTGAACTGGGGCAGGGGGATGCCTTTGCGGTCACCGTCGAAGAGCTCGACGTGCCGTGGCTGCTGCATGGGGGGCTGTTGAACCACGGGCTGCGCCAGCTCGCGGGGCAGGCGGGCAACCGGGGCGACAGCCCTGATCGCCCGGCCATCATCCGCAAGGCGCTGAACCTGTTCCTTCAGCAGTCCGCGCCAGACGCCGGGTAACTGGCGCGGCGGACCGATCAGCTGCGCGGCTGCGCCAGATCGCTCTCGGAAAGGTGTTCCACGGTTTCCCCGGACGCGGCAAAGGTCCGGGTGACCTTGCCCGCGTCATAGACGAACAGCATCAGCACCGGCAGATCACCGACGTTGTGAAAGCAATGCACGGTATCCTTGGGGATGAACGCCACCTCCATCGGGCCTATGGGGTGGCGGGCGCCGTTGAATTCGGCCTCGGCCTGCCCCTGCAGGATGATGATCTGCTCGTCGCAATTGTGGCTGTGCATCTGCACCGAGCGCCCCACCGGAAGCGTCGTGGTGCCGGTTGTCACCCCCGCCGCGCAGCGGCTTTCGGAACAGAACAGCCGTGTCGTCACCCCGTTGCCGCGATCATGGGCGGGAATGTCTGGGGTGTTGAAGATGCGAGGGGTCTTGGTTGGCGTCGTCGTCATGTCCATGTCTCCAATGCGGGCAGGCCCGCGTCTTGCGCGACCCGGTTCAGCGCGCTCACCAGCACCGGCGGGCAGGGGATGCCGGCGGCGCTGCGTTCGCGGTGCAGCGCCAGCGCCCGGTCGCCGGGCAGCCGGATGCCATCGAACCCGGGGCGCAGGGCCGATTCCGTCAGCTCTTGGCGCAACAGATCGACTTGCTGCTTGAACAGCTCCACCGCCCCCAGCGCCGCAAGATCGATCACGAGGATCGACTGGCCGGTGTTGGTGGGCGTGGTGTCATCGGCGTTGAAATCGATCAGGTTGCGCCCCAGCGCAGCGCCGTTCAGCGTGCCTGCGAGCAGCCCGATCATGAGTGCCAGCCCATAGCCCTTGGGCCCGCCAATGGGCAGTAAGCTGCCCTCGGAGGCGCGGGTCGGATCGGTCAGCGGCGCGCCTTGCGCGTCGATCATCCAGTCGGCAGGCATGGTCTGCCCCAGCGCGGCGGCCATCTTGACCTTGCCATAGGCGGCATTGGTGGTCGCCATGTCCAAAAGCACCGGCCCGCCCTTGCCCCCCGGCACGCCGATGGCGATGGGGTTGGTCGACAACAGCGATTCAGTGCCGCCCCAAGGCGCCATGTGGTTGGCGCTGCCGACGGCCATGTAGATGCCGATCATATCCTGCGCGACGGGGCGCATGGCCCAGACGCCGGCGGCGCCCGCGTGGTTGGAATCGTGGCAGCCGACCCATGAGACTCCATGCTCGCGCGCTCGCATGATCGCCTCGTCGACGCAGCGCCGCACCACGAGATGCCCCATGGCGCCGTCGCCGTTGACGCGGGCCAGCCCACCCTTGCTTTTGTCGACGCGGATGGCGGGCGTGCGGGTGTACCCCCCGGCCCTGAGCCTGTCGATATAGCGCGGCAGGCGGAACAGCCCGTGGGCATCGGCGCCGTGCAGATCGGCCTCGATCATCATTTCGGCGACGGTATCAGCATCGGCGGCGGGCAGCCCGTGATGGGCCAGCGCCTGCGCTGCGAAGCGCTGCAAGGTGGCTACGGGCAGGCAAAGCGCGTCGGAATCGGGCATGGTATCCACTCGGTCTGGCTGAATCTTATAACTCTTATATAAGACTGCTTGCGCGGGCAGGTCAATTGCTCCTCAGTAGCAGATCAGGGGCGGCGGATCAGGTAATCATGCGAAGCGGTGTGGCACAGGCTGCGCCGCCATTCGATCGGCGCGCCCGTCACGCCAAAGGCGATGCGCTCGATCTCGAGCAGCGGTGCCCCCGGTGCGATCTGCAACAGAGCGGCATCCTCGGCGCTGGCGGCAGCGGCGCGCAGCCGCTCTTCGGCGGTGGTGACGGTCTGGCCATAGGCGTTCTCATAGTGGCGGAACAGGTGGGGCGGCAGGGGGGCATCCTCGCCCAGCCCCGGCAGCGCGGCGTCGGACACCACGATACGTTCGACGATGGTCGGCGCGCCGCGCAGCAGCCGCACCCGCAGCAGGCGTCGCACCCAGGCACCCGGGGACAGCGACAGGCGCTCGGTTTCCAGCGGGGTCGCCTCGGCGATCTGGTTTGATACAAGCTGCGCGGCAGCCATTTCATGCGTGCCGTCATGGCCCACAAGGTTGAAGAACAGGAACAGCGCCTTGCGGTCGTCGATCTCGGGCACAAAGGTGCCAAGCCCTTGACGGCGCAACAGCAGCCCCTCGTCGACCAGCCCGTTCAGCGCGCGGCGCACCGTGCCTTGGCTGACGCCCAGTTCGGCGGCCAGCTTCATCTCGCTGGGGATCATCGTGCCGGGGGGGTAGCTGCGGTCAAGCAAGCGGCGGCGCAGGGTGCTGTCGACCATTTCATACAGCGGCACAGGTTTGCCGACGGCGCGGCCACGCGGCGCCATCAGGCGGCTTTCAGGGTCGGGTTGGCGGATCGGCGGCGCATTGGCAAGCTCCGTGGGATGGGGTGGCGCGCTTGTGTAGCCTGTGGATCGCCATGGTGCAATTTTCCCTCAAACCATACCAACCCAAACGAAACGCCGCGCGCATTGGGGTGCGCGCGGCGTTCGCCTTTCCGGATGGGGAGGGAGCCCGGAGAAGAGGGTCGTCAGGACAGCGCCGATGCAGGTTGCGGCAGCGCTGCATTCACCTCGCGCACCCGTTCGGCATTGTCGGCGGCGCGGCTGCCATCAGCGTTTTGCAGCGAATTCTCGAAGCCGACCCGCGCCTTGCCACCGGCGCGCGCCGCCTCGACAAGGCTGGCGGTCTCATCCGCGCCAAAGCTGCACAGCATCCAGTCAAAGCTGTGATCGGTGGCGCGCGTCATTTCGGCGAGGTAGTCGGCCAGCGGCAGCGCGCCGTCGGCACCATCGGCATAGGTGCCGCGCACCAGTTGCACCAGATGATGTCGGCCCGGAATCCGGCCATTGTTCAGCGCGATGACAAAGCCCTGCACCTCTTGCGGAGAATACAGGATGTGCTGGATCTCGACCCCGGCATTGGCGGCCCAGTGGTAGAACTCGCGGGCGGCGGGCCAGTCTTCGGGCTGGCGGACCATCTCGCGCAGGGCGACCGACACGTAGCGCGGTTTTAGCTGCCGGACCATCGCGCGCTGCGCCTGCGCGTCATAGCGCCCCGCCGCCTCGGAGGTGACCTGCAGGTAGGCGTCCGGAAATTCAGCCTCGAGCCGGTCGAGCAAGGCGCGATAGCGCGGCGCATCCAGCAGATGCACGCCATTGGCATCGCGCAGATGCAGATGTGCACCATCGGCCCCGGCAGCGATACAGTCGCGGGTCACGGCCACCAGCTCGTCATCGGTGATCGGCAGGGCGGGGTGGTCGGCTTTGGTGCGCCGCGCCCCGTTGGGGGCGACCATGAGACGGGGCAGCGGCCTCATGCGAGCGCGCCCAGCTGTGCGAATTTCCCGCGGTGGAACAGCAGCGGCGCCACGTCCTGATGATCGACGCGCAGCACCCGCCCGATAAAGATTTCATGGTCACCGCTGATGATCCGCTGTTCGGTGCGGCATTCCAGCGTCGCCAGCGCGCTGCGCAGCACCGGCACGCCGTAATGGCCCGCCCACCAGTCCACATCGGCGAACTTGTCGTCGGACGGGGTGCAAAAGCGCATGGTTTCGTCCTTGGATTCAGCGCCCATGATGTTGACCGCAAAGCCTTCGTGCTTGCAGAACGCGTCGCGCGACGGGGAATTGAGCCCGATGCTCCAGAGAATCTGTGGCGGGTCCAGCGACACCGACGAGAAGGAGTTGACCACCAGCCCCACCGGTTTGTCATCCTCCCCGATCGAGGTGACGACGGTCACGCCGGTCGCAAAGCAGCCAAAGACATCACGCAGCAGGCGGCCGTCCAAAGGTTCAAGAAGTGTGTCGTCTGACATGTGTCATCCTTTCCTGTTCGTCGTTGTTCACAGGATATGGCGGGTTGAACCATCAGGACAATTAATCTTAGGCTGTAGAAGGTAGAAGAAAATTGGATGGCTCGAATGAAGCTTCAGCAGTTGCGATACTTTGTGGCCGTTTACGAACAAGGCTCGTTCTCCGCCGCCGCGGAAAAGGTCAACGCGACGCAATCGGGCCTGTCGATGCATGTGGGCCAGATCGAAAAGCGCTACGGCGTCAACCTGTTCACCCGCAGCTCGTCCGGGGTGAGCCCGACCGAGGCGGGCCGTTCCTTCTACCGCGAGGCGGTCAAGGTGCTTGCCGCCGCCTACCATGCCGAAGACCGCATCCGCTCGCTGTCGAAATCGGTGACGGGCCATATCCGCATCGGCCTGATGCCGACCTTTACCCGCGCCGTGCTGACACCGGCCTTGCTGCGGTTCTCCGCCGCCTTTCCTGAGGTGCGCCTGTCGATCTCCGAGGCCTATTCCGGCGCGCTGGCCAATGATGTCAGCGAGGGGCGGCTGGATTTCGCCGTGGTTCCCGGCTCGTTCGACATGGGCCAGATGCTCGAGGTCACGCCGATGGGACAGGATCGCGAATGCCTCGTGTGCAGTGCAGAGCGCGACTTGCCCGTTGGCCCCGAAGGGGTGCGGCTGGCGGATCTGCCGGCGCAGAAGCTGGTGCTGCCAGGGCATGGCAACGCCCGCCGTCACCGCATCGAAAGCTATCTGAACCAGAACAAGATCGAGGTGCGCGAACGGCTGGAGCTCGACACCATGCATGGCACGCTGGCTCTGGTGGCCGAATCAGATTGGATCTCGATCCTGCCGGGAATCCTGTGCCTGCCGGATCTGGACGGGGGGCGACGGCGGGTCGTGCCGCTGGCCGATCCGCCAATGGAGGTCGATTACCTGCGGATCGAACATGCCTCGCGCCCGCTGAGCCAGGGTGCCGAAGGCTTTGCGGATATCCTGCAGGCGGAACTGACCAGCGCCCTGTCAATCGTCCCGATGAGCCATTACGACCCCGACGCCGATCACGGCGACAGGGCGCTGGCCTGACAAGGGCGCACAACTTGCGGCAGGTATCAACCTTCCTGATAGATACCGCTATCTTTAATCATTTCTTCCGCAGGCATCCCGAGGGTAGCCTTTGTCAGGGGGAGGCGCTGGCATTGGTGCTAACTCACTTGCCTGCTTCAGGTTTGTGAGAACGCCGATGCCGCTTTGGCATGTCGCCGGGCGGATCCGCTTTCCCATCATGACACAGGTTCTGGCCGATGCGGCCGGGGCCCAAGACCACGGGAATGCGCATGACTGCTATCACTCTTCACTCGTCCGTTCACGGACCCTCCGACGCGCCGGTGCTGCTGCTGCTCAACAGCCTTGGCGCCACGGAAGCCATGTGGCAGGGCCAGCTTGGGCTGCTCAGCGCCCATTACCGCGTCATCACCTGCGACACGCGCGGCCACGGCCAGAGCCCGGCGCCGGAAGGCCCCTACCAGTTTGCCGATTTCGTCGCCGATGCGATTGGCGTGCTGGATGCGCATGGGGTGGAAAAGGCGTCGGTGATGGGGCTCTCGCTTGGCGGCATGACGGCGCTGGGGCTTGGGCTGCACCACCCGGACCGGATCGAGCGCATCGTCTGCTGCGCCGCGCGCGCCGATGCGCCGCCGCCCTTCGTGCAAAGCTGGCATGACCGGCTGGCCAAGCTCGACGCTGGCGGGGTCGAGGCCGTGTGGGAGGGCACCGTCGGCTTCTGGCTCAGCGAAGAGACTCGCGCCAACCATCCCGACCGCGAGGCGGCGCTGCGCGACAGCTTCCTGCACACCTCGGCGACGGGCTATCGCGGCTGCGCCCATGCGCTGATGCAGCTCGATTACCTGCGCCATCTGGGACAGATGAGCGTGCCCGCGCTGTTCGTCTCCGGCGAACATGATGGCGGCGCCACGCCAGCCACGATGGAAGCCATGGCTGCGGCCTGCCCGGGGGCGGAATACACCTGCGTCGCAGGGGCCAAGCATGTGATCAACGTCGACCGGCCGCAGGAATTCATGCTCGCGATCAGCGGCTTCCTCGGTCTGGACGCGGAGTGATCGCAATGCGCCTTTGCCGATCCGACGCTATGGTTGATGCCGCGCCGGATCGCCTTTGGGCGCAAAAGGCAGGCGGGCGTGTCGATTGATCGGGCAGATGCTGCAGATCCTCGGGCCGGTCGGCATCCTCGTGCTGATCGGCTACGCGATGGGGCGCGGGGCGGGCGGGCTCGATACCCGCACGCTCAGCACCGTCGTGGTGCTGGTCGCGGCGCCCGCGCTGATCTTCAGCAGCCTGACCTCGTTGCAGCTGGACCCTTCGGCGGTGCTGGGAATGTCCGGCGCGGCAGCAGTGTGCCTTGCGATTTCGGCGGCGTTGTCGGCGGCGATCCTGCTGCTGGCGGGCGGATCTTTGCGCAGCTTTCTGCCGGCGCTGATGATGCCCAATTCGGGCAACATGGGGCTGCCGTTGGTGCTGCTGACCTTCGGCGAGGCGGGCGGAGAGTTGGCGGTTGCCTATTTCGTCGTCGTCGCGCTGGCGCAGCACTCCATCGGCATGGCGATCTATGCGGGCAGTTTTCGACTGGGCGTCTTGCTGCGCCAGCCGCTGATCTACGCGGTGATCGCGGTGGTGGTCGTTCTGGTGACGGGGGTCGAGGTGCCAATCGTGCTGGCCCGCACCGCCGAGATGACCGGCGGCATGATGGTTCCGGCGATGCTGCTGCTGCTGGGCACGTCGCTGGCGCGGCTGCGGGTCGCCGACCTGCGTTCGGCGCTGATCCTTGCCGTTGGCAGGCTTGGGGTCGGGCTGGTGTCGGCGATCTGCGTGATCTGGCTGCTGGGGTTGCAGGGGGTTCCGGCAGGGGTCGTGTTCCTGATGGCGACGATGCCGACGGCGATCGTGATCCATGTGTTCGCGGAACGTTTCGGGCGCGATCCCGAACGGGTGGTCGGTGTGGTGGTGGTGTCGACGCTGCTGACCTTCGCCTGTCTGCCGGTGTTGACCTGGATCGCGTTGACGCTCGCGGGGAGGGGGCTGTGATGGTGATCGCGATCACAAGAATTGGTCAACCAAATGGGTTGGATGTTGTAGAGAGAATGGAAATTAATAGCCTGATATAAAACGATAAAAACAATGATCAACAGGGTTGGTTCATTTTGGTTGTGAACTGAGAATGGCTGACCAAAGTTGATCAGGCCGGTGACGGACCAAGCGGTCCTCAGCAGGCTGCGCGGATTGGAGGATCCGCGCGCGGGAGAGGAACCCGCGTCATCACTAGGGAGGAAACAAAATGGTTAAGACAAACAACTCGCTGACCCGCCGGGCGCTTCTGGCGCAAGGGGCAAGCGTCGGTGGCCTTGCCGCCATGAGCATCACCATCCCCGGCGCGGCACTGGCGCAAAGCTTTCCGCGCCGGCCGATCACGCTGGTGGTGATGTATTCCGCCGGCGGCGGCACCGATTCCATCATGCGCAAGCTGGCCGACGAGATGGCCCGCGCCCAGGGCTGGACCATCACCGTGGTCAACAAGCCCGGCGCGGTCGGCGGTGTGGCGACGCAATACGTCTCGGCGGCGCGGCCCGATGGCTACACGCTGCTGGGCGCGGCCAATTACAACCGCTTCGTGCGGGTGCTGGGCCACGCGGATTTCGTGCCTTGGCAGGACTGGCTGCCGATGAAGGCCGCCGACGCCCCCGCCAGCTGGTCGGTGCGCGCGGATTCCCCCTTCCAGTCGATGGAAGAGGTGATCGAAGAAGCCAAGGCCAACCCCGGCAAGCTGACGATCTCGACCTCGGGCACCGGCGGTGTCTGGCACGAGGTGTCGCTGATCATCGCCAATATGGCGGGGATCGAGATGAAATACGTTCCCTACAAGGGCGGCAAGCCCGCCACGCTGGCCGGGCTTCAGGGCGAGACCGACATCGCCGGGGGCGGTCTGCACGAACATATCGACCTGATCCGCAGCGGCGAGATGCGCAACCTGTGCCATGCCAGCTCGGCTGACGTGACGCTGAAGGATGGCCGGGTGCTGCCCTCGATCGGGGGCATCCTGCCCGAGACGCAAAAGATCCTGCCCGTGGGCGCCACCTACAACTTCATGGTGCCGCGCGCGCTGCCGCCCGAAGTCTTGCAGCAGCTCGTCGATGCCTTCCGCGCGGCGGCGACCTCGGATGGGTTCAAGGAGATGATGGCGCAGAATTTCTTCCAGCCCGGCCTGCTTGTCGGCGAAGAAGCCGACCGCCAGGGCGCGCTGATGGAAGCGATGACCGCAGACATCTTCAACAAGAACAAGGACGCCATCGGCGCCGATATCCGCACCGCCGAGGAACTTGGCCTTCCGGCGCCCGAGGATTTCGACAGCTGGTGGCCGCCGCAGGGCTACGTCGCTCCGCCGATCAGCTGATCGCATGCCTGCCCGGGCGGCGCGATCGCGGCCCGGGCCCACACCCTGCCCCTGAACTCTCCAGCCGACGGCTGGCACCGGAGGTGCCATCATGACTTCACCTGTTTCCGAAGATATCAAATTCGAAGGCGAGGACGCGAACGCGGGTCTTGCCGCGCCAGTGCTCGACCTGATCGCGGCCGGCGCGCTGCTGCTGACGGCGGTGGTCGTGATGATCGCATCGCTGCGCCTGCCAGTGCCGGGCTCGGCGCTGACCGCGCCGGGGTTGCTGCCCTTCGTGGCCGGTGCGTCGCTTGCGGTCATGGCGCTGATCCTCGGGAACTCCGCCCTGCAGCGCCGCAAGGACGGGAGTGCCGGTGAACTGCTGCTGGGCGACGTCACCGAACATGTCCGGATGCTGGCGTTGGCGGCAATGGTCGGGGCCTATATCCTCGGGCTGCAATTCCTCGCCTTTCAGGTCTTCTTCAGCATCGCGGGTGCGCCCTTCGTGCTGTCGGCCTTCGAGCCGGTGAGTTTCATCGCGCTGACCGGGATCATGCACGTGTTCTGGCGCGGCCCGCTCTGGGCCAAGGCCGCCATCGCCCTGTTCTGGACCATCGCACTGTCGGTGGTCTTTCAGAAATTGTTTCACATTCCGCTGCCGGGAGGGTTCTGAGCCATGCTGGACGCATTCATCCAACTTCTGTCGCCGACCTTGCTGGTGATGACGCTGGCGGGGGTGTCGCTGGGCATCATCTGGGGCGCGCTGCCGGGGCTGTCGACGACCATGGCGATGGGCCTTCTGATCGGCCTGTCGGCGGGAATGCCGCAGGAACTGGCGATCTGCTTCATGATCGGGGTCTATACCGGGTCGGTGTTCGGGGGGGCGATCTCGGCCATCCTGATCAACATTCCCGGCACCCCCGACGCGGTGCCCACCATGATCGAAGGTCACCAGTTGGCGCAACGCGGCGAGGGCGGCCAAGCGCTTGGCATGTCGATCACCGCGTCGTTCATGGGCGGCACGCTGGGCATCGTCCTGCTGATCCTGTTCATTCCGCTGATCCTGAGCTTTGCGCTGAACTTCCGCTCGTGGGAGATGTTCTGGCTGGCGGTGATCGGCATCATGGTGTCGGGGTCGATGGCCTCGGGGGAAATGCCGCTCAAGGGCTGGATCGCGGGCTGGATCGGCATGCTGGTCGCGCTGGTCGGGCTGGATGAGATCCACGCCGTGCCGCGCTTCACCTTCGACAGCTACCTGCTGTTCGACGGCATCAGCTACGTCGCCATCCTGATCGGCCTGTTCGGCTTTACCGAGATCCTGCGCACCCTGCCGTCGCGCTCGGCGCCGACGATCCCCAGCACGGTGGGCCGGGTGCTGCCGACCATGGGCAAGCTGATGCGCTATGCTCCGGCCGCGACGCGCTCGGGCATTCTCGGGGCGCTGATCGGGGCGGTGCCGGGGGCGGGGGCCAACGTGGCATCGTTCCTCGCCTATGACATCGGCCGCCGCCGCGCCTCGCCCGAGGAACAGGCGAAATGGGGCAAGGGCAGCTATCAGGCGCTGGTCTGCGCCGAGACATCCAACAACGCCAATATTGGCGGCTCGATGTTGCCGACCCTGGCGCTTGGCATTCCGGGCAACGCCGCCGCCGCCGCGCTGCTGGCCGCGCTGACGCTCAAGAATGTCAGCGTCGGGCCGACCATCCAGATCGACCACCCCGGCCTGATCTATTTCATTTACGGCGCGCTGTTGCTGGCCAACCTGATGATGTTCGGCGCCGCCTTTGCGCTGATCAAGCCCTGCGTCAAGCTGTTCAGCCTGCCGCGCGGCGTGCTGATGCCGCTGATCATCCCGGTCTGCGTGATCGGCGCCTGGTCGGTCAAGCTGTCGATGTTCGATGTCTGGGTGATGTTCGGCGCCGGGCTGTTCGGCGTTGCGCTCAGCGTGTTCCGCTTTCCGGTCGCGCCGATCGTGCTGGGGGTGATCCTTGCCCCGCTTGCCGACGAGAACCTGCGCCGCGCGCTGCTGGTGTTCGAGGACAAGTCCATCGGCTTCATCCTGTCGCAGTGGATCGGCACGGTGCTGATGGCCGCGGTGCTGTTCGTCATCGCCGAAGGAATCCTGCGTGGGCTGCGCGCCCGCCGCCAGAAGACCGCCCCCGTGGCGGCGGAATAAACAAGAAGGATTGGTCAAAGATGAAGACTGAGAAAAAACAGGTTGGCCTTGCGATCGTGGGATGCGGCACCATCGGGCGTATCCGGGCAGAGCTGGCGCGTGACTTTCCCGGCATCGGCTGGATCGGGCTGTGTGACATCAAATCCGACATCGGCCGCAAGCTGGCCGACGACGTGGACGCGGATTTCTACACCGACGATTACCGCGAATTGCTGAACCGCCCCGAAGTCACCGCGACGATCATCGCCACGGATGAGAACTTTCACTTCGATCCCACCATGCTGGCCATCGAAAACGGCCACGCGCTGTTCATCGAAAAGCCGCTGGCCACCGATGCGCGCCAGTCGGCCCAGATCCTTGCCGCCATCGAGGCAAACGGCATCGACGCGGTGGTCGGCTACACCCAGCGCTTTCGCCGCCGGTTCCTTGCGATCAAGGAGCGGCTGATTACCGGCCAGATTGGCGAGGTGCATTCCGTCGTCACCCGCGCCTTCATGAACCGCATGGTGCCCATCGCCACCACCCGGCGCACGCAGGATCGCGCGACGCTGACGCCGATGGTGGTGTCGGGCACGCATAGCCTTGATATGTCGATGTGGCTGATGGAGGGCAAGAAACCCGTCTCGGTCTTTGCGCAATCCTGCGACAAGGTGCTGAGCGCCCATGGCACCAAGGACAGCACCTTCGGCGTGTTCACCATGGATGACGGCACCATCTGGTCGATGAACATCAGCTGGGCGCTGCCCGAGGTCTGGCCCGGCGCGGTCTACGGCATCGAGATCGGCATCGTCGGCACCGAGGGCGTCATCGACATCGAAGACACCCACCGCGATCTGGTCATGGCCACCAACGTGGCGCAGGGCGGTGGCTATGTGCCCGACGGCTATGTCGCCCCGGCGCGGCATGTCGATTTCCTGACCTCCTACCCGCCGGGTGATCTGCATGACGGCCAGCTTTGGGGGCCGATGCGCGAGGAAACCAACAGCTGGTTCCAGCGGGTCTATGCCGGGGCCCGCACGCCCCATGCCACCGCCGCCGATGGCCATCGCAACCTGATGATGACCATGGCGATGGATCTGTCGGCCAAGCGCGGCGTGCCCGTTGCGCTGCCGGTCGATCCCGCCGAGCTGATGCAGGAGCTGGTCGGATGAGCAAACCGCATCGCATCATCTTTGGCGGCTATCAGGGGCCCAATTCGGTTCATACCCGCGGCGCCGGGTATTTCGCAGCGGCGCTGCACCGCCTGACCGACGGCGAGGCCGAGATCCTGCTGCGCCCCGATATCACCCAGGGCGGGCACAAGGCTGCCGACCTGTTGCCCATGGTCGAAGCTGGCGAGATCCACGGCTGTTATTTCTCGTCGAGCTACATGTCCGGGCGGGTGCCGTCGCTGACGCTGTTTGACATGCCCTTTGCCGCCCCGGCCCGGGACGATCTGTTTGCCCGGCTCGACGGCGCGCTTGGCGATTGGATCGCCGCCGATGTCGCCGCAAGGACCGGCTTCGAGGTGATGGGCTACTGGGACAACGGGCTGCGCCATATCTCGGCCAGGCGCAAGCTGGCGACACCGGACGATTGCGCCGGGCTCAGCCTGCGCACCCTTGCCAGCGACGATCACCAGCGGGTGTTCCGCGCGCTCGGCTTCGATCCTCGGGTGATCGACGTCAAGGATCTGGTCGTGGCGGTTGCCTCGGGCGAGGTCGATGCGCAGGAAAACCCGCTGACCAACATCTACAATTTCGGGCTGCATGACGCCCAGCCCGAGATCACCCTGACCGGCCACCTGCAAGGGGTGGCGCCGGTCTGGTTCCATCGCGACACCGTGGCGGGCTGGCCGGACGATCTGCGCCGCGCCGTGCGCGCCGCGCTGCGCGAGGCCAGCGACGCACAGCGCGGTTACGCGCTTTCCGACGACACCGCCTGCGCCAAAAGCCTGCGGGCGGCGGGCGCACGTCTGCACAGCCTGACCGACAGCCAGTCCTCTGCGTTCCGCGATGCGGTTTCGGCACAGAACGCGCAAACCCGGGCCCGGATCGACCCCGGCGCCCTTCAACTTTTCGAGCAGCCTCAGGAGATCACGGCATGATGCACGACAGTCCTGTTTCCAACGAGCAGTCCTCGGTGCATGGCGCGCCGCTGACGCATCGTGACCGTCTGCGCAGCCCCGAGACGCTGACCCTCGCCGCCCTGCTGATCGCTTCCGCCTTGTCGCTGCTGTTTCTCGGCGCGCTGGTGGCCGAGCCCAAGGCACTGTTCGGCCGATCGCTGTCGGCGATCCCGCCAAGCCTGTTTCCGATGCTGGTGCTGAGCGCGCTGGTGGTGCTGAGCGCGATTGCGCTGATCCTGCAACTGCGCGGCATGGTCCCGGACGAAGGCATCCCGATGAGCGCGCAGCAATGGGCCCGCGCCGCGGCGCTGTTCGGCATCATGCTGCTGTACGCGCTGATCATGACCTCGGTCGGGTTCCTGATCTCGACCATCATCGCGGTCTCGCTGATCTCGCTCCTGATGGGCGCAAGATCGGTCCTGCAGATCGCGGCGGTGGCGATCACCGGCCCGGTTCTGCTGTACCTTGCATCGACCCGCCTGCTGGCGGTGTCGCTGCCCGAACTTGACGTGATCGAATCGATCTACGCCGCCATTCCGGGGCTTTGACACGCGCATGCCCTTGATTTCCCTGACCGATAACACCGCCAAGAGGCTCGCATGCTAGATCAATTCACCGAAGGTTTCGCGATGGCCATGCGCCTCGACACCGTCGCGCTCATGAGTTTCGGCCTGTTTGCTGGCATGCTGGTCGGCGCGCTGCCAGGCTTTACCACGCTGATGGCGATGGCCATCCTGCTGCCGATTTCGTTCTTCCTTGAACCGGTCGTCGGCATCCCGTTCCTGCTGGGCATCTACAAGGGCGGCATCTTTGGCGGCAGCGTTCCGGCCATCCTGATTTCGATGCCGGGCACTGGCGCCTCGGTGGCCACATCCCGAGACGGCTACAAGCTGACGCAGAAGGGCCAGTCCCGCAAGGCGCTGGACATGGCGCTGGTGTCCTCGGTGTTCGGCGACACCGCCAGCGACATCTTCACCATCGCGATGATCTTTCCCATCGCCTTTCTGGTCATGCAGTTCGGCCCGCCAGAGTTGTTCGCCGTGCTGCTCATGAGCCTTGTCGTCATCGCCGCAACCTCCGGCTCCAACCCGGTCAAGAGCCTGATGATGATCATGCTGGGGCTGTGGCTGTCGTTCATCGGCACCGACCCGCTGGGCGGGGTCGAACGCTTTACCTTCGGCCTGTTCGACCTGAAATCCGGGATTCCGCTGCTGCCGATGCTGATCGGCGTGTTTGCCCTGCCCGAAGTGGCCTCGGTGGTGATCCGCAACGAAAAGGCCCGCAAGCTGTCCTCGCTGGTGGGCGAGCGGCTGAAGTGGCCCGAACTGCGCCGCTGCATCCCCACCATCGGCCGCTCGACGGTGATCGGCACCATGATTGGCATCGTGCCGGGCCTTGGTCAGATCGTCGCGGCGATGATGGGCTATTCTGCGGCCAAGAACGCCTCCAAGCACCCCGAAACCTTTGGCGAGGGCGAACTGGAAGGCGTCGCCGCCGCCGAAGCCGCCAACAACGCGGTGAACGGGCCGACCATGGTGCCGCTGCTGACGCTGGGCATTCCGGGCGACAACGTCACCGCAATCCTGCTGGGCGCCTTTGTGGCGCAGGGTCTGCGCCCCGGCCCGCAGCTGTTCGAGGAACAGGGCGCCACGGTCTTCGCCATCCTCGTGGCGATGGTGATCGCCAACCTGCTGTTCCTCGTCATCGGCTACCTGTCGATCCCGTTCTTTTCGCGGCTGGTGACGATCCGGACATCGGTGCTTATTCCGCTGGTGATCATGTTCGCCTTTGCCGGCACCTATGTGTACCGCTCGGACCCCGTCGATCTGCTGATGCTGGTGGGTTTCGGCATCTTCGGCATCATCGCCCGCTCGGCGAAATTCGATGTGATGCCGATGGTGATGGGCTTCATCCTCGGGCCGTCGATGGAATACGCCTTTGGCCAGACCATGGCCATGTCGGGCGGCGACACCGTTGGCTTTTTCATGACCGAACGCATCGGCGCGCTCTGCGTGCTGGTCGTGACACCGGTGATCGGCTTCCTGCTCTGGAAGCGGCTCAACGCGCGCACCGTGCCGGCCTGACCGGGTCGGCGCAGACATCAATCACACAAGGGAGGAACCTTACGATGATGAAGACAGCTTTCAAGGCGACGCTGACGGCCTTTGCGCTGGCGGCAACGGCGCTTGCCGCAGCCACCGGCAGCGCCGTGGCGGAATACCCGGAAAAGCCGGTGACGATGGTGATCCCGCTGGGGGCGGGCGGCTCGCACGATCTGAACGCGCGGGTGATCACCTCGATCCTGCCGACCTACCTCAACCAGCCGGTGATCGTGCAGCTGACCCCGGGCGCCGGCGGTCAGAAGGGCACGCAAGAGGTGGCCCGCGCCAAGGCCGACGGCTACAAGCTGCTGTTCACGCACAACTACATCGACATGCTGCAGCAATATGTCGAAAACCTGCCCTACGATCCGATGGCCGATTTCGTGCCCATCGCGCGGGTCAACTTTGCGCCCACCTCGGTGATCGTGCGCGCCGACAGCCCCTATGAGACCTTCGAAGATCTGGTCGCCGACGCCAAGGCCCACCCGGGCGACGTACAGATGGCGCATTCGGGCAACTGGGGCGCCTTCTTCGTGCCGGCGGCGCAGATGATGCAGAAGCTGAATATATCGCTGAACCTCGTGCCCTATCAGGGCGGTGGCCCCGCCCTGCAGGCGCTTCTTTCGGGCGATGCCGATGTGACCATGGCCTTCCCGTCCGCCTTGGGCGAAATGCTCCGCGCGGGCGAGATCCGCGTGCTGGCGACCGCTGGCGAAGAGCGGATCTATGACGACGTGCCGACCTTTTCCGAAGTGGGCGTCGATGGCGACATCGGCTTCATGCACCGCTTTGTGCTGGCGCCCGCGGGCACCCCGCAAGAGGCGATCGACACGCTGTCCGAAGCGTTCAGCAAGATGTTCGAAGACCCGACCTTTGCCAAGCTGATGGCGCGGCTGGGGGAAAGCGTCGATCCGATGTCCGGCCCTGACTATCAGGCGCTGCGCGAAGGCCAGGCCACGGCCTATCAGGAGCTGGTGTCCGATCTGACCGCCTCGCAATAAGTCCGGGTCTGGCGCTTGCGCCACGATCTGGAACCCGGCAATGCGCCTCGTCCGGGGCGCATTGTCTTTTTTGTGCTCTGCCTGCGCGATGGCGCGAAACATCCGGGGCAACGGTTGATCACATCGGGGCCGGCATGGCACATCAGGGAACACACAGGCGAAACGGCGGGGCGGGATGAGCGACAAGATTGTGACGCGAACGCGCAGCTGGATCGTGAACTCGGGCTTGTCCGAGGGCGACCGCCTGCCGCCCGAACGCAGCCTGTGCACCGAGCTGGGCGTCACCCGCTCCGAGCTGCGCAAATCCCTGCTGCTGCTTGAGTCCGAAGGCCTTCTGACCCGCCATGTCGGGCGCGGCACCTATCTTGCGCGGCTGCCCAAGGGCGCCGGAAGCGCGGGCATCGAAGCGGCGATTGCCGCGCTCTCGGAATCCACCGGCCCGATCGAGGCGATGGCCGCCCGCCTTGCGCTGGAGCCCGAAACAGCGGCGCTGGCCGCCCTGCACGCAACCCCGGCGCAGATGCGCGAGCTGCGCCGCCTGTGTCAGGCGATGCCGGTGGCCAGCAGCTGGGCAAGTTACGAAAATCTTGACAGCCGCTTCCACGAAACCATCGCCGAGGCGTCCGGCAACGCGCTGTTGCAGGCGATGCACCGCATCCTGAACGGCGTGCGGCTGGTGGTGGTCTGGCGCCGGCTCGAAACCCCTGACCGGGGGCCCGAGAGCGATTACCATTCCTTTGCCGAACACGATGCGATCCTTGCCGCGATCGAACGGCGCAAGCCTGACGAGGCGCGCTCTGCCATGCTGCGCCATATTAATTCGACGCTGAACACCATGATGGCGCGGCGTGATCGTGATTTCTCATACCGGCCATCAGATTAACTTTCTTTCGGCAACGCTCTGAACTGCCTATGTTTTCCGCAACCTATCCATGGGAGGAAAACAGGATGCGACAGGTCGAAGTAGCGGTCATCGGGACCGGGTGGTGCGGCGGCATGCGCGCGGAATCGCTGGCAAAATCGGCGTTGGTCGACAAGCTGCACATTTGCGAGATCAAGCCCGAGCGGCTGGCCGAGGTCAAGGCGCTGACCAATCCGGCCTCTGCCACCGACAATTATCACGAGATCGTCGCCAATGACGCCATCGAAGTGGTCTATATCTCGACCACGCCAGAGCCGACCCATTACCCCATCGCGCGCGATTGCCTGAAGGCGGGCAAGCATGTGTTGCTGGAAAAGCCCATCGCGATGGACCTGTCCGAAGCCGATGATCTGATCAACATCGCGCGCAGCAAAGGGGTCAAGTTCACCATCGGCTATTCGCAGCGCTTCAACCCCAAGATCGCCTATGCCCGCAAGGCGATTGCCGAGGGCAAGCTGGGCAAGATCGTCAACGTGATGGTCTCGCGGCATTTGTCGCGCAGCCTTGGCTCGCGCATCGCCAACCGGGTCAAGCTGTCTCCGGCGGCTATGGAAAGCACCCATGACCTTGATTTCGTGTTCTGGCTGCTGGCCCCGGCGAAGCCCGAAAAGATCTATTCTCAGGGGGCTTATGGCTTCATGAAAGAGCTCAACGGCTCGTATGATTGCATGTGGAACACCGTCAACATGAGCGACGGCAGCCTTGTGGTGGTTGGCGGCGGCTGGAACTTGCCGCCAAGCTATCCCAACTATTGCTCCACCTGGATCGAGATCACCGGCACCGAAGGCTCGCTGGTGCTGGATGACACGGCGCGTGATCACTGGCTGAATACGGTCGAGGGTGGCACGCAATTCCCCATGTCCACCATGCCGGGCGAACATGTCGATCACATGTATGCCGGGCAGATGGGGCCGGAAACGCTGCATTTCCTTGAATCGGTGCTGCTGGATCGCCCGCCGCTGGTGGCGCCGGAACATGCGCGCATGGTGATGGAAACCTATCTTGGCGCCGATGTGTCGGCGGCAACCGGCGAGGTCGTCCGCCTGCCGCTGTCCAACAGCGCCATGGCGACGCTGGCGGATCTGAAGGCGGCGCAATGACCGCTTGCGGCGTGATCGGGCTGGGGCAGATGGGGCGGGGCATTGCGCGCCGCCTTGATGCCGCCGGGATGCTTGTCGCCGCACGCGATGCGGTGCCCGGCGCGGTTGCCGCTGCCGGGCTGTCGGGCGGCGTGCAGGATGACTGCGCCGCGGCGGATGTGCTGCTGTTCGTGGTGCCCTCCACGGCGCAGGTGGCGGCGGCGCTGGACGGCATGGCGCTGCGCGAGGGTACCGTCATCGTCGATCTGACCACCTCTGCCCCCGAGGCCAGCTCCCGGCTTGCACAGGATCTGGCGGCGCGCGGCTGTGCCTATGTCGATGCGGCGATGACCGGCGGTGCGGCGGGCGCCGATGCGGGCGCGCTGACGCTGATGCTGGGCGGCGAGGCCGAGGTCATCGCCCGCATCGCGCCGGTGCTGGCGCAGATTTCCACGCAGCGCTTCCACATGGGGCCGGTGGGGGCGGGGCACGCCATGAAACTGGTGCACAACCTGATCCTGCACAGCGCCTTTATGGCCACCTGCGAAGGGCTGACGCTGGCGCAAAAGGCCGGGCTGAATGTGGATCGCGCGGTCGAGGTGCTCAACGCTGGCAATGCCCGCAGTTTTGTCACCGAGGTGCGCTTTCCCCGCGACATCCTCAGCGGGACAATGAGCGCGCGCTCGCGCATCGCTAATCTGGAAAAGGATCTGGGGCTGGCCAGCCATTTTGCCGACGGGCTGGGCGGCCCGGCCAGCTACACGCGCCTGACCCATGCCATTCTGGCCCGCGCGGTGGCCAACGGTGATGGCGAGACGGATTTCTCGCATCTGTTCGCCATGAGCGATGCGCTCGACAAGGACATCGCCAATGGCTGAACCGGCGATCGGACTCTTTGGCCTTGGGCTGATCGGCTCTGCCGTGGCGGGGCGCTTGCTGGCGGCGGGCTATGCGCTGCGCGGCTGCGACCCGGACGCGGCGCGCGGCTTGGATCTGGAGCGCGCGGGCGGCACGGTCTGCACCGCGCCCGAGGTCTGGCAGGCGGATGTGGTGTTTTCCTGCGTCTTTGACACCGACCAGCTGGAAAGGCTGATCGACGCCGCGCCGCAGGCAGGCTGTACCCTCGTGTCGCTCAGCACTTGCGATCCGGACCGGATGCAGGGCCTCGCGGACAAGGCCGCGCAGAAGGGCATCACCCTGATCGAAATGCCGGTTTCCGGCACCTCGCGCGCGCTGGCAAATGGCAGCGCGCTGCTGCTGATCGCGGGATGCAAGGACACCGCCGCGCGGATCGACCCGATCCTGAGCGCGATCTGCGCCAACCGCCTGCACGTGGGCGGCATCGGCAATGGCAACCGTGCCAAGCTGGCGATCAATCTGGTGCTGGGCCTCAATCGCGCGGCGCTGGCCGAGGGCATGGTCTTTGCCAATGCCCTTGGCCTGTCCTCGCAGGAATTTCTCGACATGGCCCGCGTCTCGGCCGCGCGCTCCGAGGTGATGGACGCCAAGGGCCCGCTGATGGTCGCCCGCGATTTCACGCCGCAAGGGCGCATCGCGCAATCGCTAAAGGATTTCACCCTGATCGCCGAGCGCGGCGCTGCGCGGGGGCAGGGGTTGCCCTTTGCCAATCGCTATCTCGAGATGATGCGCGATGCAGTGGCGCGGGGCGAAGGCGATCTCGACAATGCGGCCGTGCTACTGCCAATTGAACGGGCACGCCCCTGACACCGGAGAAAACATGATCGATCTATATACCTGGACCACGCCCAACGGGCGCAAGGTCTCCATCCTGCTCGAAGAGCTTGGCGTGCCCTACAGGATCAAGCCGATCGACATCTCGAAGGGCGAGCAATTCGATCCGGCGTTTCTTGCCATCGCGCCCAACAACCGCATTCCCGCGATTGTCGATCACGACACCGGGGTGCATCTGATGGAGACCGGCGCGATCATGCTGTATCTCGCCCAGAAATACGACCGCTTCACCGTCAAGGGCAATGAATACTGGCATATGGTCGAATGGCTGATGTGGCAGATGGGCGGGCTGGGGCCGATGCTTGGGCAGGTGCATCACTTCGTGAAGTACAACCAAGGCAAGTCGGCCTATGCCGAAGAGCGCTATCTGAACGAGGCAAAGCGGCTGTACAAGGTGCTCGACACCCGTCTTGAGGGGCGCGATTACGTCGCCGGGGACGGGCGCGGCGACTACACCATCGCCGACATGGCCATGTGGCCATGGATTTCGCGCCATGACTGGCAGCAGATCGATCTGGCGGATTATCCCAATCTGCGCGCCTGGTACCAGCGGCTGCGCGCGCGGCCCGCAGTGCAGGCCGGCTATCACCTGCCCAAAAAGGTCAATGACATCCCCGAGGGATGACGACAGGGCCGCGCCCGGTCGCGATAAAGTCGGGCGCGGCAAGCGCCGCGCCCGTGATGTCTGTGCTGCTGCCCGGCGACCTCAGTCGGTGGCCGACCTGCGGCATTGGCTGCGGGGCACGTCCCCCGCGAGCGATCACCCGTCGTAAGTGCCGCGGGCGGGGTAGTCGTTTGCCAGTGCGTAGGGCGCCTTTGACAGCAGGAATTCCAGATCGGGCCGGGGCCAGGGCATGTTGGCGATATCCACAAGGTACAGCCGCCCGTCGGGCCGCACCCAGAACAGGCCCGGTTCGGCAAAGATCTCCTGTTCGCTTGGCTTGAACGCCTTGGAGACCCACAGCCCCCAGTCCCGCGCCATCTGCGGCGTCAGCCCATAGGCCACACGCAGCCCGTCAAGCGCCCATTCGCGGTGGGATTGGGTGGCAAGATCCTCGTCGTTCATCGACACCGCGACGATGCTGAACCCGGCGTCTTCGAAGCGCTCGCGCAGCGCGGCCAGTTGGGTCAGGTAGCTTTTGCACATCGGGCAGTGGTGGCCGCGATAGACCACGATCATGGTAAAGGCCTCGGGGGCCTCCTGATCCAGCTCGAAGCGCCCGCCGCCGACAAGCGGAAGCGACAGCGGCGGGGTCGGTTGGTCGGGGGCAAGTTTGTGGCTCATGGCTCAGCTTTCCTTGGCGCGCAGGCTTTCGAACGAGACCATCGCCCCCTTCCGATAGGCTGCACGGGTTTGCAGTCGGTCGTAATAGGTTTCGAGCGCCGGTAGGGCCGGGCGCTCGAATGCCAGTGTGAAATAGCGGAACAAGCTGGTGCCCACAACGATATCACCCAGACTAAGAGTATCGCCGACCAGAAAGTCGCGCCCGTCAAGGTGACGATCCAGCAGAGAATAGGCCTCGTTCAGCCGGGCGGCGGCGGCGTCGCGAAGCCCGGCGTCGCGCTCGGCCAGGGGCAGGCGCACGGTCTGGTAGAACAGCGTCGTCAGCTGCGGCAGCGGGCGGTTCTGGAACCACTCCATCCACATGTCCGCCTGCGCGATCTGCGCCGGGTTCGCGCCTTCGATGCCGCCGGGGGAATAGCGCCGCGCAAGATAACGCAGGATGGCGTTGGATTCCCAAAGCACCAGATCGCCGTCGATCAGCACCGGCACCAGCCGGTTGGGGTTGAGCGCGGCGAATTCGTCGGTTTGAAGCCCGCCAAAGGCCCCGCCCAGCTCCTCATGCGCGTGGTCCTGTCCCAGTTCCAGCAGCAGCCAGCGCACCTTTTGCACGTTGATCGAGGTTTTCCGCCCGATCAGCGTCAGGCCGGGCGCGTTGCGCGTGGGATCAGACATCGGCCAGCTTGACGGCCTGCCCGGTTTCCGACGAGCGTTCGATGGCTTCGAGCACCTCGATATTGTGCACCATCTCGCGCGGGGTGATCGGATAGGGCGCCTCGCCCATGGCGGCCCGCGCAAAGGCTTCGAGGTTGGCGGTCACGCTGTCTTCCCAGTCAAAGCTCTGCTGCTGCAGATCCTTGCCGGTCTGCGCGGTCAGCACCCGCACCTTGCCGTCCGGCGTATCGGGGTGGCTGTCGTTGAGCACCTCGACCCATTTGTCGGTGCCGAACACATGCATGCGGATGAAATGCGGCGTTTTCAGAACCGCGCTGAAAGTGGCGGTCATGCCGGCCTCGAATTTCATCTGCACGGTGACGACATCACCGGTTTCCCAGCCAAGAGCGCGGTCGGCGGTAAAGGCGTGCAGGCTTTCGACCGGGCCGAAGAACGAGATCATCAGGTCCGACAGGTGGATGCCCATGGCGGTCATGCCCGCCGCCGGGCACACGGCCTTTTTGGTACGCCAGTCATCGGCGGGAACGTTGCTCAGCTTGTCATGGCTGAACGCCGCTTCGGCGTGCATCACCGTTCCAAGATCGCCCTTTTCGAGCAGCTCGCGCAGCATCAGCATCGCGGGCTCGTAGCGCCGCTCGTGGCCGATGCCCAGCTGCACGCCGGCGTCTTCGCAGGCCTTCATGGAATTGCGCGCGCTTTGCGCCGTCAGCCCCAGCGGTTTTTCGCAGAACACATGTTTGCCCGCCGCCGCCACCCTGCAGATCTGCTCTTCGTGCAGGGTGTTGGGGGTGGTCAGGATCACCGCATCGATATCGCTGCGCGCCAGCGCCGCGTCGAAATCCTCCCAGACCTCAAGGCCAAGCTTCTGGATCTGCGGATGATTGGCGGTCGCGGGCTCGATGATCCCGGCGATCTTCAGCCAAGGGTGGTCTTGCAGACGGGTGGTGATGTGTTTGCCCCACCAGCCGAAACCCGCCACGGCAACCGTGAACTGCTTGCTCGTCATTTCCATCGTCTCCTCCGGGTCGCTTGACGCGACCTCCCATCGATTCATCTACTTTTGAACCGACCCTAGCGGGCGATGTGGCACAATCGCAATTGATCTATGTCGATGTTATGTATCAGGAAACCTGATATGCATCGCAATAAAATGCGCGCAGGCGATGGCCGGTCCAAAGGCCACCGCCTGCGCGCGCTTGGCGCATCAATGCGCGGTGTGCGGCGGGGTCAGGCGCATCTCGTCGGGGATGGGCAGCGGCGCGTTCGGCCCATCGATGAATTCGACGGTGGTAAAGATCAGCTCGGTGTCGCCGATGTTCTCGACGGCATGCAGCATCTCGTCGCCTTCGCCATAGTCGAAATGCCGGGTCTCGCCCTTGAAATGCTCGACATCGCGGATCTCTCCCGAGGAAAAATACCCCCGCGCCTTGCCCGGCACCATCGCCGTCCAGAAATAGCGGTTCACGTGGCGGTGGAAGCCGCAGCGCTTGCCCGGCGCGATATGCAGGTGCCACACCCGCATTCCCGGCGTTTCAGAGACCAGCACCGAGCCGACGCAGCCGTTGTCGCGGCTTTGCAGCATTTCTTCGTAAAGGCCTTCGGGCCAATGGGCAAAGGCCGCCGGATCGGGGTTCATCTCGACATGGTCGGGGCCGTGCAGTTGGGTGTCGCTCATTTTGTGTCCTCCTTAATTTGCGGGTTCGCGGATGGCGGCCAGCGCGTCCAGATCGGCGCGCATCTGCACGGCGACATCGGCGGGCAGCGGGCGCAGGGGCGGGGCCATGCGCAGCCAGGCATCATCGCCGCTGCGCCAAGCCTCGGCGGTCTTCATCGCGGCCATCATCGGGTATTTTCCGGCGCTGGCGCGCGCCTCTCGGACCCGGTCCATCGCGGCGTCACGCTCGGCGCCCTCGGGGGCACGGCGCGCGGCCTGCACCAGATTGGCGAAGATATTGGTCGAGCCAGAGATGATCCCGGCAGAGCCGATGTCCAGCCCCTGCCACAGGAACGCCTCGGACGAAGGGTAGACATCGAAATTCTCGGCCACGCCGCCGGTTGCCTCGATGAAGGCGCGCGATTGTTCGAAATCACCGCTGCTGTCCTTGAGCCCGGCAATCACCGGCCCGAAGGCGGCGCGTAGACGGTTCACCAGATCGGTCGACAGCGGCACCTGCGACATCTGCGGGAAATGGTACAGGTAGATGCGCAGATCGTCGCGCCCGATGCTTTCCACCAGATCGGCGTAATAGGCGAACAGCCCGTCATCACTGGGGTTTTTGTAGTAGTAGGGCGGCAGAACCAGCACGTTGGTATAGCCGGCCTCGACGCAGGCCCGCGTCAGCGCCTGACAATCGCGGGCCGAGGGCGCGCCGGTGCCAAAGATCACCCGTTCAGGCGCGATACCGGCGGCGGCGAATTGTTCGGGCAGGGCCAGCCGGTCGGCCATGGCAACGGATGTGCCTTCGCCGGTGGTGCCGGTGGGCGCGACGCCGTCGCAGCCGCCATCGCTCAGCAGGTGCTGGCAATAGGCGGTCAGCCGGGCGTGATCGAGACTGCCATCGGCGTGGAACGGCGAGATGGCAGCGGCGTAGATGCCTCTGATGGCTTTGGTCATGGAAGTATCCTGTCTGATCGGATTTGGTGTCACTTGTCGCCGCCCGAGGTGGTCTTGTGCATCGAGACCACCACCTTGAGCGCATCGTCGATGCGTTCGGCGGCGTATTTCAGCGCGGTCGGAAGCTCATCCATCGGGAAGGTGTGGCTGTGCACCAGCCCGGCGTCAAAGCGGCGCTCGGCCATGAAGGCCATGGCCCGGTGCGTGGCGGACCGGCCCTCGCCGCGAATGCCGTAAAGGTAGATATTGTTGACCGCCAGCGCGCCCAGATCGAAATTGACCGCCGATTTGGGGAAGGCCGCAAGGCAGATGCGCCCGCCGCGATTGGTCATGTGCACGGATTGGTTCACCGTGGTCTCGTTGCCGGCGCAATCGACGACGTAATCGGCGCCCTTGCCGGTCAGCTCCTTGACCCGCGCGACCGCGTCTTCGTTTTTCGGATTGATGATGTAATCGGCGCCCAGCTTGCGGCCGATCTCGTTGCGGCTGTCGCGCGTGCCGATCAGGATCACCGGTGACGCCCCGAGCGATTTCGCCACCGCCACCGCCAGAAGCCCGATCGGCCCCGGGCCGATCACCACGACGCTTTCCCCCGCCACGAGCCCGCCCAGTTCGGTCATCCCGTACATCGAGGTGCCCGCCGTCACCACCAGCGTCGCCTCTTCGTCGGACATCGCGTCGGGCACGGGGATCATGGTGTTGACGTTGTTCACCACATATTGCGCAAAGCCGCCGTCGGTGGTGAAGCCGTTGGCGCGGTGGCCCTTGTCGTGATCGCCGTAGTTCTGGCCGTAGTTGTGGCACGAGGTATACATGCCCATCCGGCAGCGCTTGCACTGCCCGCAGCCGGCGTGAACCTCGACCGTCACGCGATCGCCCACGGCGAACTGATCGACGCCCGGCCCAAGCGCGGCGACCGTGCCCATGTATTCATGGCCGGGGGTGAAGTTCTTGTTGAAGGGCTTGCCGCCTTCGATCATCGCCGGGGTGCCGTATTGCAGGATCTCCAGATCGGTGGCGCAGATGGCGACCGCATCGACCCGCACCAGCACCTCGGCCCGGCCGGGCGTGGGCACGGGTTTGTCGCGCAGGGTCAGCTCGCCCGGATCGCCAAGCACCCAGGCCTGCATGGTTTCGGGCACCTGTTCCCCAAGGCCCGCCGTTCGTGTCTTGGCGCTATGGGCGTTCTGGTTACGGGAAAGATCGTCGGGCATGGTCTTCTCCAAGTCTAATGGTTCACCAATGTGGGGTCATTGGTGTTTGTGCAGTTAAGTACAGGCCCATAATCCCGCCAATAAAATTCGGAAGATGCTTGTTTAATTACGATAATTGGGAAAAGCGCGCGAAATATTGGGTGACCAATTGCTGCTGCCCGGAGAGCTGCCGAGCCTCTCTGTCAGGACCAGGGATGCCACAGCCCTTGACCGGCTGCGCATTGGATTGGGGGCGATGCGCAATCCCGGCCCTGTCTCCATCTTGATACTGCCTTGAGTTCCCCTCCTGTCAGACGGTTGTTGATTTCGGACACCGATCTTCGCGGCTCGTACCAGCCCGGTGACCGGGCTGGCCGATGTCGGCCTTCGTCAAGCTGCGCATCGCCCGGGGATGGCTTGACCCTGCCTCCGGATCGCCTCCACACAGGGCCAGCCGCCCGTTCGCGAAACGCAGCGCCGCTTGCCACCGACAAAAGGACCGCCCCCTTGACACAGCATGCTATCGATGAAACCCCCTGCACGGCGATTCCCGTGCGCGACGGCTGCCAATTGTCAGCGCGGATCTGGCAGCCGGTGGACAGCGCCCCCGTGCCCGCCATTCTGGAAATCCTGCCCTATCGCAAGCGCGACGGCACCGAGACGCGCGACGCCACCACCCATCCGATCTATGCGGCGCATGGCTATGCCTGTCTTCGGGTTGATCTGCGCGGCACGGGTGAATCCGAAGGCCTGTTCGACGACGAATATTCCGAACAGGAACTTTGCGATATCGAAGACGTCATCGCCTGGATCGCCGCGCAGCCGTGGTGCACGGGCGCGGTGGGGATCATGGGGATCTCGTGGGGGGGCTTCAACGGCTTGCAGGTGGCGGCGCGCCGACCCGATGCGCTCAAGGCGGTGATCAGCGCCTGTTCCAGCGTCGACCGCTTTGCCGATGACATCCACTACAAGGGCGGCTGCGAGCTGACCGAAAGCGTCAACTGGGCAACGCATATCATGTCGTGGTTTTCGCTGCCGCCCGATCCCGAACAGACCGGCAACTGGCGCGATGTCTGGCTGAACCGGCTGGAAAACACGCCTTTTGCCGCTGCCGAATGGGCGCGCCATCGCACCCGGGACGCCTATTGGCGGCACGCTTCGATCTGTGAGGATTTCGCCGCGATCAATACGCCCATCCTGTCCATCTCTGGCTGGCATGACGGTTATCGCAACACCCCCGCAAAGCTGCTGGAGGGCGTCACCAATTCGCCGGTCAAGGCGATCATCGGGCCGTGGAACCACAAGTACCCGCATATCGCCACCCCCGAGCCGCGTATCGATTTCATCGGCGAGTCGCTGCGCTGGTGGGATCGCTGGCTGAAAGGCATCGACACCGGGGTCGAGGCAGATCCTGCCCTGCGCGCCTATGTCATGGACAGTATGGCGCCCGCGCGCACCTATCCGGAACGGGCCGGGCGCTGGGTCGGACTGCCCGACTGGCCCGCGCCGCAGGTCACGACGCGTGACATGCCGCTGGGTGACGGATCGCTCGGGGGCAACGGGCTTAGCGCGCCGGTGAGCGTGACCACCGATGCCCGCGCGGGCGAGGCGATTGGCCGGTATTTCCCCTGTGCCTACGGCGCGCTGGAACTGCCCGGCGACCAGCAGCACGACGACGCCCGCGCCGCCTGTTTCGACAGCGAGCCGCTGGATGCGCCCTTTACCGTGCTGGGCGCGCCGGTGCTGCGGCTGCGGTTGTCGAGCGATCAGCCCTTCGGGCAGTTGGTGGTGCGGCTGTGTGACGTGGCCCCGGATGGCGCGTCGACGCTGATCTGCTATGGCCTGCTGAACCTGCAATTCCGCGATGGCTTTGCTCAGGCGGTGCCGCTGACCCCCGGCGCGCCGGTCGATGCCACGGTGACGCTGGACCAGATGGCCTATCGCCTGCCCGCCGGGCATCGGCTGCGGCTGGCGGTTCAGACCTCGTGCTGGCCGCTTGTCTGGCCCGCGCCGGGGCAGGTGTCGCTCAGCCTGCTGAACGGCACGCTATCATTGCCTGAACTGACCGGCGATGCTCAGAGCATCACCTTCGATGCGCCGCGCCCCCTGCCCGAGTCGATCCTGCGCGAACACCGCGCCGAGCTGGAACAGGTCGAGCGGGCCCGCGAAAACGGCCATGACGTCATCCGCATCCGGTCCGATTTCGGCGCCTATGAGAACGTCGAAACCGGCTTGCTTCAGGATTGCCTGCTCGAGGAAACATACGCGATCGACCCGCAGGATGTCGCCAAGGCCAGCATTCTGTCGGTCTGGACCCGCAAGATGTCGCGCGGCGATTTCAATGTCGCGACAATCGTCACCGCCCGGTTTGAAACCGATGCCAGCCAGTTTCGCCTGAAAACGCGGCTGGAAGCCTTTGACGGAGACAGCAAACTGTTCGAGCGGACTTTCGAGGACACGATCGAGCGCAACGCCGGATGACGCGAACGGGATCGGGGGACTTGCCTGTTCCTTGGGCAAATCCCCCGATCCGCCCCTACGTCATCCTACTGAAGAATTTATACGGTTGAATAACAATTTGGTTTGAGGGCACCCTGAGGCCAACCAAGACTGGCACGAAGGGGCTGTCCGTGGCAGATGCCATCCGCGTTGAAAACCTGTTCAAGAGCTTTGGCCGCTTCGAGGTGCTCAAGGGCGTGTCGCTGACCGCGCGCACGGGCGATGTCGTGGCGATCATCGGCGGCTCGGGGTCGGGCAAGTCGACCATGCTGCGCTGTATCAACTACCTCGAAACGCCCACCGCCGGGAAAATCATCATCGACGGCGAAGAGATCAAGCGCCGCGCCGATGGCAGCCCGGCCGAGCGCCGCCAGATCGAACGTATCCGCACCCAGCTGGCCATGGTGTTTCAGCAGTTCAACCTGTGGACCCATCGCACCTTGCTGGAAAACATCATCGAAGTGCCGGTCCATGTGCTTGGCCAATCGCGGGCACAGGCCACCGAACGGGCGGTCGAGCTGCTGCAACGGGTCGGGCTGGGCGACAAGATGAAATCCTTTCCGGCGCAGCTTTCGGGTGGCCAGCAGCAGCGTGCCGCGATTGCCCGCGCGCTGGCGGTCGATCCCAAGGCGATGCTGTTCGACGAGCCGACCTCGGCGCTCGATCCCGAACTGGTGGGCGAGGTGCTGAACGTGATCCGCGACCTTGCCGCCGAAGGGCGCACCATGATCCTTGTCACCCACGAGATGAAATTCGCCCGCGAAGTCGCGACACACGTGATTTATCTTTACCAAGGCCGGATCGAGGAACAGGGGCCGCCCGCAGAGCTTTTCGGCGATCCCAAATCCGAGCGATTGCAGCAATTCCTGCGCACAGTCGCCTGAAAAAAATAACAAAACCACCAACACGGAGACCCCCATGCCCCATTTCAAATCCCTGTGCATTGCCGCGCTGACCCTGATGGCAACCACCGCCAGCGCCGCCGAGGTCAAGATCGGCGTCGCGGCCGAACCCTATCCGCCGTTTTCCTCGCCGGATTCCTCGGGCAATTGGGTCGGCTGGGAAATCGAGATGATCGACGCCATCTGCGCCGCCGCCGAGCTGGACTGCGTGGTCACGCCGGTGGCATGGGATGGCATCATCCCGTCGCTGAACGCCAAGCAGATCGACGCGATCATGGCATCGATGTCGATCACCGAAGAGCGGCTCAAGACCATCGATTTCAGCGATCCCTATTACAACACCCCCACCGTGATCGTGGCCGACAAGATGCTCGACATCGCGCCCACGCCCGACTCGCTGGCGGGCAAGATCCTTGGGGTGCAGGCCTCGACCGTGCATCAGGCCTATGCGCAGAAATATTTCACCGATGCCGAAATCCGCGTCTACCAGACCCAGGACGAGGCCAATCAGGACATGATCGCGGGCCGCATCGACGCCACGCAGGCCGACGCGATGGCCATGGCCGAATTCGTCGAAGGCGCGGCCTGCTGCGAGGTCAAAGGCCCGGTGGCCGACGATCCGGCAATCCTTGGGCTTGGCGTGGGCGCGGGCGTGCGCAAAGGCGACGACGCCTTGCTGGCCGCGTTCAACAAGGGCGTGGCGGCGGTCATCGCCGATGGCACCCGCAGCGCGATCACCGAGAAGTACTTTGGCAAGGATATCTTCTGAGGGTCTGATCCGTGAGCGACCTTCTTGAACTGCTGGGGCTGGGGCAGGCGGCAGAGCTTTTGTCCCTGTCCCCTCCGGGCTGGGGGCGCAACCTGCTGGTTGGCCTGTCGCGATCCTTGCAGATCGCGGCGGGCGCCTTTGGGCTGGGCCTGCTGATCGGTCTGCTTGGCGCTTACGGAAAGCTGCATGGCGGCAAGATCACTCGCGATCTGCTGGCGATCTATACCACGGTGATCCGGGCAGTGCCGGAACTGGTGCTGATCCTGATCCTGTATTACGTCGGCACGGATCTCGTGAACAAAGCCTCTGCTGCGCTTGGCGGCGGGCCAGTGGAAATCAGCGGTATCGCGGCGGGCATCTGGGTGCTGGGTGTGGTGCAGGGCGCCTATGCCACCGAAGTCCTGCGCGGCGCGATTCAGGCTATTCCCCCCGGTCAGGTCGAGGCGGCGCGCGCCTTTGGCATGCCCGGCTGGACCATCCTGCGCCGGGTGACGATCCCGGCGATGATGGCCTTTGCGGTGCCGGGGCTGGCCAACCTGTGGTTGATCGCCACCAAGGACACGGCGCTGCTGGCGGTGGTCGGATTCAGCGAATTGACGCTGGAAACCCGGCAGGCGGCGAGCAGCACGCGGGCCTATTTCACCTTTTTCATGGCGGCGGGGGCGTTGTACCTGATGGTCACCTTGCTGTCCGGGGCGCTGTTTGCCCGGCTTGAGAAATGGGCGCGGCGCGGTCAGCCCAGCCTGAAGGGCGGTGCGCGATGATTCCGTTGAAAGAGCTGTTGCAACCCCATCGCATCCTGCTGATGGCGCTGTTCGCGGGGTTTGTCCTGTGGTGCGCGGTGTCGCTGCGCTGGGACTGGATTCCGCAATACCTGCCGCTGGCGGCGCAGGGGCTCTGGACGACGCTGTGGATTTTGCTGGCCTCTATCGCGCTTGGCTTTCCGCTGGCGATGCTGCTGGGTTTGGCGCAGGCGGTGGGGCCGTGGTATCTTGCGTGGCCCGCCAAGGCGCTATGCACGGTGATCCGGGGCACGCCGCTGCTGTTGCAGATCTGGCTGCTGTATTACGGGCTGGGATCGCTGTTCCCGCAATTCCCGTGGATTCGCGGATCAGAGCTGTGGCCCTATCTGCGGCAGGCTTGGCCCTATGCGCTGACCGCGCTGACCCTGTCTTATGCGGGCTATGAGGGCGAGGTGATGCGCGGCGCGTTTTCCAGCGTCGCCAAGGGCCAGCTGGAGGCAGCGCGGGCTTTCGGCATGCCTCGGCGGACGATCTTTCGCCGCATCTGGTTGCCACAGGCGGTGCGCAACGTGCTGCCGACGCTGGGCGGAGAAACCATCCTGCAGCTCAAGGCGACGCCGCTGATTGCCACCATCACGGTGATCGACATCTACGCGGTGTCCTCGCGGGTGCGTTCGGACACGTTCATCGTGTATGAACCGCTGCTGCTGCTGGCGGTGGTCTATATCGTCATCGCGCTGGTGATCGGGCAGGGGTTTGCGTGGCTGGAGCGCCGGGTGCCTCGGTAACCCGGCGCCTTGGCGTTCAGGCGGGCTGGATGAGCGCGGCGGCATGGGCCACCATCCGGTCACAGGCACGGGCGATGTCGGCGTCCGGCACGGTCAGCGCAAGGCGCACCCAGTCTTTCAGCGTCGCGCCGAACGAAGCACCGGGCATCACCGCCACCCCGGCGTGATCAAGCAGGTGGTTGGCATATGCCTCGCCGTCCATGCCGGTGCCCGCAACGTTGATCATCGCGAACATCCCCGCCGAGGGCGGCAGCACCCGCAGCGGGCTTTCCGCCGCCAGCCGATCCGCCAGATAGGCCGCCCGCGCCGCATAGCGCTCGCGCATGCCGGGGGCGACCTGCGATCCGTCACGGATGGCTTTTTCGGTCATGTCCGCGATGAACGGCTGGTTGCCGAACAGCATGGTTTCCGATAGCGGCAGCAGCGCGGCGGTGAAGGCCTCGGGGCCGACGCACCAGCCGCTGCGGAACCCCGGCGCGGCGTGGGATTTGGAAATCGACGACACCACGATGGTGCGCTCCGCCAGTTCCGGGAAGGACAGCGGCGAGACAAAGGGCGTGTCATCGTGGATCAGCTCGTCATAGACCTCGTCCGAGACGATCCACAGATCATGCGCGCGGGCGAGGCGGCCCAACGCGGCGATATCCTCGGCGCTGAGCACGGCGCCGGTGGGGTTGTGCGGCGTGTTGATCAGGATGGCGCGGCTGCGCGGGGTGATGCGTGCGGCAAGGTCATCGGCGTTCAGGCGAAAGCCGTACTCGGCGCGCAGGGGCACGGGCACCACATTGGCGCCGCTGGCGCGCACCACCCCTTCATAGGTGGCATACATCGGATCGCCCACCAGCACCTCGTCGCCGGCTTCGGCGATTCCCATCAGCACGGTGAACAGCGCCGTCTGGGTGCCGGGAAAGCACATGATCTGTTCGGGCGTCACCGCCCGCCCGACGCGCGCCGCGTAGCGGGTGGCGAGGGCATCGCGCAGCCCGTCTTCGCCTTCGCCCTTGGAATAGGTGGTGCGCCCGGCGCGCATGGCATCGCTGGCGGCATCGATCAGCGCCGCCGGGGGCGGGGTGTCGGGCTCTCCGATGGTCAGCTGCACGATGTCATGGCCCTGCGCGGCAAGGCGCACCGCACGGAAATGCAGCCCCCATTTCGCCCCGCCAAGATCGCTCAGGCGGTTGGTAATCGCGGTCGTTCTCATCGCTGTCATCCTGTGCAGATCGGGGAGCATGTCTGTTGCCAAGTTATTATACAATTGAATAACAAAAACAAGAACAGTCCCGCCAAAGACCGCTCTCGGGCTGGTTCCTTTACGCCGCGCCCAATAGAGTGGCGCCATGACCGATCAGCCTCCCCCCAGTAAGAGCCGCCGCGCCTTTGTCCGCGAAGCACCCGAAACCCGGCGCGCCGCGCTGATCCAGGCGGCGCTCGAGCTGATCGGAGAGGCGGGGTACCGCGGTGCGACCACCCGCGCCATCGCCGAGCGCGCCGGGGTGACGCTGGGCCTGATCCGGCATCATTTCCACAGCAAGGAAGACCTGATCAGCGCCGCCTATGACGCTCATATGAGCGCGATGAGCGACCTGTCCCTTGCCCCCGCCGAACGCAAGGATCTGCCCCCCGATCAACGGCTTGCGTTGGTGATCGAGGCCAACCTGACGCCGCCGGTGATGTCCGAACGCAACGTGACGCTATGGGCGAGTTTCATCGCGCAGATCCCCAATGAGCCGGGCATCCGCACCACCCATGACCGCACCTACCTGTCGTTCCGCGACCGTCTCGAGGCGCTGATCGCCGAGACGCTGAGCGCGCAGGGCCGGGCGGTGCCTGCGGATGAATTGCGCCGGCTCGCCACCAGCTGCAACGCGCTGATCGACGGGCTGTGGCTTGAAGGCGGGGCCTGCCCGACCGGCTTAGCCGGGGACGATCTGGTGGCGATGGGGCAGGACCGGATCGGGGTGCTTCTGGGCGTGACTTTGAATCGGTTCTGACCGGGCGGCCCTCGCCATACGGTCCTGACTGCGCTATCCAATCCGCACCGGTTTCAGCCACGAGAGGCCTATCATCAAACGCTTTCCCTCGATCCCGGCGCTGCGCGCGATTGAAAGCGTGGCCCGCAACGGCGCGCTGTGGCGGGCCGCCGAAGAGCTCAACGTCACCCGCAGCGCGATCAGTCACCAGCTGCGGCTGCTGGAACATGATCTTGATTTCAAGATCCTCGACCGGGTCGGCAACCGCACGGTGATCACCCCGCGCGCCCGCGCCTATGCCGAGGATGTGCGCCGCGCGCTGAGCATGATCGCCAGTTCCTCGGCGCGGGTGTCGCAGCAAGGGCTGTCGGGGCGGCTGACGGTCAGCGCGCCGCCCGGGTTCGTCTCGGCATGGCTGTGCCTGCATGCGCGTGCCTTCACCGAGGCCCATCCCGATGTCGTGCTCAACGTGGTCAGCGCCCGCAACCTGATCGACACCAGCAACCCCGAGGTGGATACCTTCGTCACCTTCGGCCACGAGGCGCGGGCGCGCGTGCGGATCGAACCGTTGCTGTCGGTCGAATTCACCCCGCTGTGCAGCCCGGTCTATCTAAGCCGGTTCGAGAACTTCAACGACATCAGCCTGCTCGATCAGGCAACGCTGCTGCATGTGAGCGATTTCACCGACTGGCAGAACTGGATGCGCCTGTCCGGGTTGCCGCCGGAAAACGCGCAGCGCGGCATCTGCTATTCTGACATGAACGTCGTGCACACCGCCGTTCTGGCGGGCGAGGGAATCGCGATCGGTGACGTCGTTTTGTGGCGCAAGGATCTGGATGACGGCCTGCTGATGCGGCCATTTTCATCGTCGCTGCATGACGACACGGGTTACTTTCTTTGCACGCCCGAGGAAAATCTGGAAAACCCGGTTGTGATGGAATTTCACAACTGGTTGAAAACACAACTGGAAATGAGCCGATTCCGCCCGAACCGAAACCGGTGACAAATTTCATTTGTCGAGCCGCGAAAAATGTTTCATTTGCGGTTCATATTTGCCCGCTCCTAGGTTTCCCCACCACGGCAGGAACCAGACAGCGAGGCGATCGTGTCATCCAACCCGCAGATCGAAGCACGTAAGATCGGAAAAAAATACGGGAAATTTAACGCGCTGCGTGATGTTTCCCTCGGGATTGGCGAGGGCGAATTCCTGTCTCTGCTAGGGCCGTCGGGTTCTGGCAAGACCACCTTTCTGACATTGATCGGGGGCTATGACGCCCCCAGCGCCGGGCAGTTGCTGCTCGATGGGCAGGACATGACCAACTGGCCCGCAAAGCAGCGCGGCTTTGGCATGGTGTTCCAAGGCTACGCGCTGTTCCCGCATCTGACCGTGGCCGAAAACATCGCCTTCCCGCTCAAGGTGCAAAAGCGCAGCAAGGCGCAGATCGCCGATCGCGTGGCACAGATGGTCGAGATGGTCGGCCTGTCGGGGCACGAAGCCAAGAAGCCGGTGGCGCTGTCGGGTGGCCAGCAGCAGCGGGTGGCGCTGGCCCGGGCGCTGGCCTATGAACCCAAGGTGCTGTTGCTGGACGAGCCGTTCTCGGCGCTGGACAAGAACCTGCGCGGGCAGATGCAGGAAGAGCTGCGCCGCCTGCACCGCGAGCTGGGCACCACCTTTGTCTTTGTCACCCATGATCAGGAAGAGGCGCTGGCGCTGTCCTCGCGCATTGCCATCTTCAACCATGGCGAGCTGCAACAGCTGGGCACGCCCGAAGAGGTCTATGAACGGCCCGCCAACCGCTTTACCGCCGAATTTCTCGGTGACATCAACGTCCTGACCCTGGAGTCCGGCGGCATCGCCGGCACGCCGATCCAGCTTTCCGGCAACGCGGCCGGGCTGGGCCATCTGGCGGTGCGCCCCGAACACATGCGCCTTGCCGTTGCGGGCGATGCCAACGCGCTGCCGGTGCGGCTGCGCGACCGGGTGTATCTTGGCGCCAAATCCCGGCTGCTGCTGGAAACGCAGGCCGGTGAAGAGCTGATGCTTTATCTCGACAATGGCCCCGGCATCGCCGACCCGCACCCCGGCGCAGAGCTTTGCGTTGCCTGGGATGCCCGGCACGGCTTTGTGGTCTGACCCCCAATTCCCCCAATAAAAATACCTCAATCGAACAACAGGTGAGTACATGAACCAGCATTTCCAGAAAGACTGCGCCGAGATCCTGACCGAGCGCCACGCCAAGGGACAGATTTCGCGTCGCCAGATGATGGCCGGGCTGGGGGCGCTGCTTGGCACCACCACGCTGGGGCTGGGGGCGCGCGGCGCGCAGGCGGCAGAGGGCCAGCTGGTGTTCGTCAACTGGGGCGGTGATGCGCTTGATGCGATGGACGCGGCCTTTGGCCAGCCCTTTACCGCTGAAAGTGGCATCAAGGTGCTGTATGATGGCTCTGGCCCGACCGAAGGCGCGATCATCGCGCAAAGCAAGAGCGGCAGCCCGACATGGGATCTGGTCGATGCGGAACCGTTCTCGGCGCAGGCGCTTGGCCGTCAGGGCATGATGACGCCGATCGATTACGACATCGTTGATCCGGCCAAGCAACGCGAAGGCTTTGGCTGGGAATATGCGTCCTCGTGCTATTTCTACAGCTACGTCATCGCCTATGATGCGACGCAATTCGACACGCCGCCGACCTCGCTCGCCGATTTCTTCGACGCCGAGAACTTCCCCGGCAAGCGCGCCATGTACAAATGGGGCGCGGGCATGTGGGAGGCGGCGCTGCTCGCCGATGGCGTTGCGCCCGCAGACCTGTACCCGCTGGATCTCGACCGCGCGCACAAGAAGATCGAAGCCTTCAAGGACCATATCGGCGCGTTCTGGGGCGGCGGCGCGGAAAGCCAGTCGCTGCTGCTGAACGGCGATGTGTCGATGGCGCTGATCTGGAACACCCGCGCCACGCTGCTGCACAAGGACACCGAGGGCGAGATCACCTACACCTATGACGATGGCATCATCGGGCCTGGCGGCATCGCGGTTCTGGCGGGCAACCCCGGCGGCACCGAGGCGGCGATGCAATATATCGCCAGCACGCAAGTTCCCGAACGTCAGGTGGAACTGTTCATGCTGCTGGGCAACGGGCCAAGCAACCCGGCGGCGGATTCGCTGATCCCCGAGGACGAGCGCAGGTTCAACCCGATGGACCCGGCCAACCTGCCCAAGCAGGTGGCGCTGGACATGGATTGGTACGAAACCAATTACAGCGCGGCGCTTGACGCTTACCTGCAGATCATCTCGGCCTGACCTCTTGCCCCCGACCGCCCCGCAAGGTTGCGGGGCGGCACCAAGGAGCCGACATGCGTGCCCATCTTTTCCTGACCTGCCCGGTGCTGCTGTTTCTGGGCTGTAGCTACCTGCTGCCGTTTCTCGGGATCATGCAGCTAAGCTTTACCGATCCCGATCCGGGGCTGGCCCAGTACAGCCACGTGCTGTCCGATCCGCTGACACAGGGCGTGATCTGGCGCACCTTGCGGATCTGCACCATCGTCACCGTGGTATCGGTGGCGGCGGCCTATGTCATCACCCTGCTCTGGGTGCGGGGCCGCCCGGTGGTGCGCAGCATCACCGAGCTGTGCATCATGATCCCGTTCTGGATTTCCGTGCTCAGCCGGGCCTTCGGCTGGTTGTCGATGCTGTCCAACCGAGGGCTGCTCAACACGTGGCTGAAAGACATGGGCCTGATCGAAACCTCGCTTCAGATGACCCGCAACGAATTCGCGGTGATCGTCGGCATGTCGCATTACCTGATCCCCTTCGCGGTGTTTCCGCTGGCCACCGCCATGCGCAACGTCGATGAGCGGGTGCTGATCGCCGCCGATGGCATGGGCGCCTCGCGGCTGCGGATCTTCTGGCAGGCGTTCCTGCCGATGACCGCCAGCGGCATCATCGGCGCGACGCTGCTGGTCTTTGTGTTTTCCATCGGATTTTTCGTCACCCCGGCCTTGCTGGGCGGCGGGCAGTCGGTGCTGATCGCCGAGCTGATCTACCTGTGGATCTTCCAGATCCCGCAATGGGGCATGGCCGCCGCGATGAGCGTGATCCTGATGATCGCGGTGGGTGGCATTCTGGTGCTGCTGATGCGCCGCTACGGGGAGATGGCGAAATGATCACACTGCGCCCCGGCCGCATCGCCACCCTGCTGACCGCGCTGGTCGCGCTGTTCCTGCTGATGCCGCTGATCGCGGTGGTGCCGGTCAGCTTTACCTCGCGCCGTTATCTCAGCCTGCCCGACGGGAATTATTCTCTGCGCCACTACGCAGCCCTGATCGAAGACCCGGCATGGCTGCGCAGCATTCTGACCTCGGTGCAGGTCGGGGTGATCGCCAGCGCGCTGGCGGTGATCCTTGCGGCGGCATTCTGCATCGGCATCTGGATGCTGCGCCCGCGCCTTGCGGGGCTGATGACCGGCTTTGTGCTGCTGCCGATGGTGGCGCCGCCGGTGGTGTCGTCGCTGACGCTGTATTTCTTTCTCACCAAGCTCACGCAGTGGAACGACATCATCGCCTATGACAAGCTGGGCGGCGTGGTGCTGGCCCATACGGTGATGATCGTGCCCTATGCGGTGGTGGTCATCATGGTCTCGCTCAGCCAAATCGACCGGCGCATGGATCTTGCGGCGCAATCCATGGGCGCGGCGGTGCCGACGCGGATCTTTGGCGTGATCCTGCCCAACATCCGTTTTGGCCTGCTGGGCGCTTTCTTCCTGTGCTTCCTGCTCAGCTGGGACGAGATCGGCGTGACGCTGTTCGTGACCTCGGTCGAAACCATCACCTTGCCGCGGCGCATGTGGATGGGGCTGCGCGACAATGTCGATCCGTCGATTGCTGCGCTTTCGGTGCTGCTGATCGGCGTGGTCACCTTGTTGGTGGTGCTGCGCGCCGCAATGCTGATGCGCAAGGAGGCCCGCGCGCGATGAGCCAGTCCACCCCCCGGCGGCGCGACCCGTATCGCGCCGCCCGCAACATCCTGACCCTTTCAATTCAACTACACGGTGCAACATGCATTTTGGTCTGACCGATGAACAGGAGATGATCGTCTCCACCGTCCGCAGCTTCGTCGAAAACGAGATCTACCCCCATGAGGCGCTGGTCGAACGCACCGGCGAAGTCCCCGCCGAAATCGCGCAGGAGATCAAGCAGAAGGTCATCGACCTTGGCTTTTATGCCTCGAACTTCCCCGAAAGCGTCGGCGGGCCGGGGCTGTCGCATCTGGAATTCGCGCTGGTGGAACGCGAGCTGGGCCGTGGTTCGATGGCGCTGACGCATTTCTTTGGCCGCCCGCAGAATATCCTGATGGCCTGTGAAGGCGAGCAGATCGACCGCTACCTGATGCCCGCCGTGCGCGGCGAGCGGATGGACGCGCTGGCGATGACCGAACCGGATGCCGGTTCGGACGTGCGCGGCATGAAATGCACCGCCACCCGCGATGGCGGCGACTGGGTGGTCAACGGCTCGAAGCATTTCATCTCGGGCGCCGATCACGCGGATTTCTTCATCGTCTTCGTCGCCACCGGTGTCGATGAAACCCCGCGCGGCCCGAAAAAGCGCATCACCTGCTTTCTGGTCGATCGCGACACCCCGGGGTTCGAGGTGGCGAACGGCTACAACTCGGTCTCGCATCGAGGCTACAAGAACTGCATTCTGTATTTCGACAATTGCCGCCTGCCCGATGCGCAGGTGCTGGGCGAGATCGACGGTGGCTTCGCGGTGATGAACGAATGGCTCTATGCCACCCGGATCACCGTGGCGACCATGGCGGTGGGCCGCGCCCGCCGGGTGTTCGACTATGCGCTCAATTACGCTGCCGAGCGGAGCCAGTTCGGCCAGCCCATCGGCAAGTTTCAGGGCATCAGCTTTCAGATCGCCGACATGATCACCGAGATCGACGCCGCCGATCTGCTGACGCTATCCTCGGCATGGCGGCTCGATCAGGGCCTGCCCGCCAACCGCGAGATCGCTTCGGCCAAGCTTTATGCGTCGGAAATGCTGGCGCGGGTCACCGATGCGGCGTTGCAGATTCACGGCGGCATGGGGTTGATGGATGAATTGCCCATCGAACGGTTCTGGCGCGATGCCCGCGTCGAACGCATCTGGGACGGCACCTCGGAAATTCAGCGTCACATCATCAGCCGCGAACTGTTTCGCCCGCTCGGAGCCTGACAGATGGAACCGCTGAGCCGCTTCCTGTCGCCAAGGGCCATCGTGGTCATTGGCGGCGGCACATGGTGTGAAAGCGTCGTGCGCCAATGCCGGGATACCGGCTTTTCCGGGCCGATCTGGCCGGTGCATCCGAAGAAATCCGAGGTCGGCGGTTTGCCGGCCTATCCCGATCTTGCCTCGCTGCCGGGCACGCCGGATGCGGCGTTCATCGGGGTCAACCGCGAGCTGTCGGTGCAGATCGCGGGCGAGCTGTCGGCGATGGGCTGCGGCGGTGCGGTGTGCTTTGCCGCCGGGTTCAGCGAGGCAATTTCAGAGCTGTCCGACGGCGATGCCTTGCAGGCGCAGCTGGTTGCGGCGGCGGGCAAGATGCGCATCCTCGGGCCCAATTGCTACGGAATCGTCAACGCGCTGGATGGCGTGGCGCTGTGGCCCGACCGGCACGGGCTGGTGCGCTGCGACAGCGGCGTTGCCGTCATCGGCCAGTCCTCCAACGTGCTGATCAACCTCACCATGCAGCGCCGGGGCCTGCCGCTGGCCGCCGTGCTCGCGGCAGGAAATCAGGCGCAGACCTCGATGGCGGATCTGGGCATTGCCCTGCTCGAAGATCCGCGCATCACCGCGCTTGGCCTGCATATCGAAGGCATCAGCGATCTGCCTGCGTTCGAACGGCTGGCCCGGCGCGCGCAGGAACTGGGCAAGCCCATCGTCGCGCTCAAGGTTGGATCTTCGCAGCAGGCGCAGGAGGCGGCGGTGTCGCACACCGCCTCGCTCACCGGAAGTGACGCGGGCGCGCGGGCCTTGCTGCGCCGTCTTGGCATGGCGCAGGTCGATACCGCATCGGAACTGGTCGAGACGCTCAAGCTGCTGCATGTCACCGGCGGGCTGGCCTCGGTTCGCATCGCCTCGGCCTCCTGTTCTGGCGGAGAAGCGTCGCTGATGGCCGATATGGGCGAGGTCGTGGGGGTAGAGTATCCCGCCTTGGACGAGACCCGGATATCTGCCCTGCGCGCCGCGCTTGGCCCCAAGGTCGCGCTGGCCAACCCGCTGGATTACAACACCTATATCTGGGGCGACGAGGACGCGTTGACCGCCACCTTCACCGCACTGTGCAACGCCGATCTGGCGCTTGGCTGCGTGGTGCTGGATTACCCGCGCGACGATCGCTTTGCCGCGCCCGAATATGATCAGGTGCTGCGCGCCGTCGCCGCAACCCGGCAGGCCACCGGCACGCCGATGGCGCTGGTGTCGCTGCTGGCCGAAGGGCTGCCCGAATCCGTCGCGACCAAGGCGATACAGATGGGCATCACCCCGCTGTGCGGCATGGCCGACGCGCTGCGCGCAATCCGCGCCGCGGCGCAGATTGGGAAGGGGGCGAAGGGCACCGCCCCGGTGCTGATGCCACAGGGCGGCCACGGGGCAAGCCGGGTGTTTTCCGAAGCCGAGGCCAAGGCGCTGTTGTCTCAGGCCGGCATCCGCGTGCCGAAATCGACCCGTGCTGCTTGCGCACAAAGCGCCGGGGCCAGCGCGGCGCAGATCGGCTTTCCGGTGGTGCTCAAGGGCGAAGGCATCGCCCATAAGACCGAAGCCGGGGCCGTGGCGCTGAACCTTGGCAGCGCTCAGGCGGTGACACAGGCGGCGGCAAATATGCCCGCGCAAAGCTTTCTGGTCGAAGAGATGATCACCGGCACCGTCGCGGAACTGCTGATCGGGGTCACCCGCGATGCGGCGCATGGCTTCGTGCTGACGCTGGGGCTGGGCGGCATCCTGACCGAGCTGATCCGCGACACCGCCTCGCTGCTGATCCCCGCCAGCCGCGACGAGATCCGCAACGCCCTGAGCGGGCTGCGCACTGGCGCGCTGCTGACCGGTTATCGCGGCCGTCCGGGGGCGGATCTGGACGCGGTGCTGGACACCGTGCTGGCGCTTCAGGATATGGTGCAGACCCATGCCGACCGGCTGCACGAGATCGAAATCAACCCGCTGATCTGCCGCGCCTGCGGGGCGGTTGCAGCGGATGCCCTAATCAGAATGGAAGAGAGCGCATGACATATCACAACGTGCTCACCGAGCGCCGCGGCGCGGTGCTTGAAGTTACGCTGAACCGGCCCAAGGCCAACGCCATCGACATGGCCACCAGTCAGGAACTGGGCGAGATCTTCACCGAGTTTCGCGATGACCCCGAGCTGCGCGTGGCGATCATCACCGGCGCGGGCGCAAAATTCTTTTGCCCCGGATGGGATCTCAAGGCGGCGGCAGAGGGCGAAGGCCCCGATGCCGATTACGGCAAGGGCGGCTTTGGCGGCCTTCAGGAATTGCGCGGGCTCAACAAGCCGGTGATTGCTGCCGTCAACGGCATCGCCTGCGGCGGCGGGCTGGAACTGGCGATCAGCGCCGACATCATCCTTGCCGCCGATCACGCCACGTTTGCCCTGCCCGAGATCAACTCGGGCACCGTGGCCGATGCCGCAACGCTGAAGCTGCCCAAGCGCATCCCCTATCACATCGCGATGGAGCTGCTGTTCACGGGCCGTTGGTTCGATGCCGAGGAAGCGCATCGCTGGGGGCTGATCAACCGTATCGTGCCCGCCGCCGAGCTGATGGCGCAGGCGCGCAAGATGGCCGACGATCTGGCCGCCGGGCCGCCGCTGGTGTTCGCCGCGATCAAGGAGATCGCCCGCGAGGCCGAGGACATGAAATTTCAGGATGCGCTCAACCGCATCACCCGCAGCCAGTTCGAAACCGTCGAACGGCTGTACCGCTCCGAAGATCAGAAGGAAGGCGCCCGCGCCTTTGCCGAAAAGCGCGATCCGGTCTGGAAGGGCCGGTAAGGAAAGGAAACGCCATGCCTCTTGAAATGAACCGCAAGCTGTTCCTCACCGCCGCGATCACCGGGGCAGGGGCCACGCAGGACAAGAGCCGCCTCGTGCCGCGCTCGCCCGCCGAAATTGCCGAGGCCGCGATTGATGCGGCCAAGGCCGGGGCCGCCATCGTGCATTGCCACGTGCGCGACCCGGAGACCGGCGCGCCCTGCCGCGACCTTGGCTATTATCGCGAACTGACCGACCGCATCCGCGCCTCCGATGTGGATGTGGTGCTGAACCTGACCGCCGGGGTCGGGGGCGATCTGACCTTTGGCGGCGCTGAAACGCCGATGGCGCTGGACCGGGCCAATACCGACATGGCCGGTGCAACCGAGCGCATGGCGCATATCCGCGCCTGCCTGCCGGAATTGTGCACGCTCGATTGCGGGTCGATGAACTTTGGCGATGACACTTACGTCATGACCAACACGCCGGGGATGCTGCGCGCCATGGGCCAGCAGATGACCGATCTGGGTGTAAAGCCCGAGATCGAGGCCTTTGACACCGGCCACCTGTGGTTCGCGCGCCAACTGGTGAAGGAAGGCGTGCTCGAAGATCCGGCGCTGGTGCAGCTGTGCATGGGCGTTCCGTGGGGCGCGCCGAATGATCTCAACACCTTCATGGCGATGGTGAATAACGTTCCTTCGAACTGGAACTGGTCGGCCTTCAGCCTTGGGCGCGACCAGATGCCCTATGTCGCCGCCGCCGCGCTGGCGGGGGGCAATGTGCGCGTTGGGCTCGAAGACAACCTGTATCTGGAACGCGGCGTGATGGCGACAAACGCGCAACTGGTCGACAAGGCGGCCAGCCTGCTGAGCAACATGGGCGCCTCGCTGATCGGCCCGCAAGAGGTGCGCGACCTGCTGGGTCTGACCAAGCGCGCCCCCGCCGAGGCCGCCGCATGAGCCGCGCCGCGATCATTGGTGGCGGCGTCATCGGAGGCGGCTGGGCCGCGCGGTTTTTGCTCAATGGCTGGGACGTTGCGGTGTTCGATCCCGACCCGCAAGCCGCGCGCAAGATCGGCGAGGTGCTGGACAACGCCCGCGCCTCGCTGCCCGCGCTCTATGACCGTCCGCTGCCGCCCGAGGGCAAGCTGACATTCTGCGCCTCTCTCAAGGAAGCGGTGAGCGGTGCGGACTGGGTGCAGGAAAGCGTCTCCGAACGGCTGGAGCTCAAGCACAAGGTCTATGCCCAGATCACCGAGGTGCTGCCAAAGGGCGGCTTCATCGCCTCGTCCACCTCGGGGTTCAAGGCCAGCGATCTGGCCTCGGGCGGCGCGCCGGTGGTGGTGGTGCACCCGTTCAACCCGGTCTACCTTTTGCCCCTCGCCGAGATCTCGGGGGAGGCTGCGCTCTGCGACAAGGCATTGCCGATCGTGGTTTCGATCGGGATGCATCCGCTGGTGCTGCGAAAGGAAATCGACGCCTTCATCGGCAACCGCTTTCAGGAAGCGGTCTGGCGCGAGGCGCTGTGGATGCTCAGGGACGGCATTGCCACCACCGCCGAGATCGACGACACCATCCGCATGAGTTTTGGCCTTCGCTGGGCGCAGATGGGCCTGTTCGAAACCTATCGCATCGCGGGCGGCGAGGCAGGAATGCAAAGCTATCTGGAACAGTTCGGCCCGTCGCTGCACTGGCCCTGGACCAAGCTGATGGATGTGCCCGAGCTTGACGATGCGCTGATCGCGGCCATCACCAGCCAGTCCGATGCGCAATCCGGGCATCTGTCGATCCGCGAACTGGAACGGCTGCGCGATGACAATCTCGTGGCGATCCTGCGCGGCTTGCGGCGCACCGGCAGCGGTGCGGGCGGCGTCATCGTTGGGCATGAACAGACGCTGGCCATGGGCGGCGAGATTGACGGTCTGCCGATCACCCTGCGCCGCGCGGTGCCGGTGACATGGACCGATTACAACGGCCACATGAACGAGGCGGCCTATCTTGAACTGGGGACATGGGCGACCGATGGGCTGATGCGGCTGGTGGGGGCGGATGATGGCTATATCGCATCCGGCAAAAGCTATTTCACCGTCGACACCCGCATCCGCTATCTCGACGAGGTGGCGCGCGGCGCCATGCTGACGGTGACCACGCAGGTGCTGAGCGGCGCGGGCAAGACGATGAAACTGTTCCACCGGGTGATGAAAGACGACGGCACCCTTGCGGCGACGCTGGAAACGCTGCTTCTTCACACCGATCTGACCACGCGCCGGGCCTGTCCGCCGGAGCCGCATGTGGCGCAGGCGCTTGAAACCCTTGCCACGGCCCATGCCGGGCGCCCCGCCGAGGGTGCCGGTGGCGCCGTTGGCGATCGCAACTGACGAGAACGGAAGAGATGACCATGTCCCCCGAAGAACGCAAAACCCGCGAAGAGCTGGCCGCCTGCTATCGGCTGGCCGCGCTGCACAAGTTCACCGACCTGATCTACACCCACATCACCGCCCGCGTGCCGGGCGAAGATGGGCATTTCCTGATCAACCCCTATGGCTGGCGCTGGGAAGAGATCACCGCCTCGTCGCTGGTCAAGATCGACGTCGACGGCAACAAGGTCGATGGCAGCCCGCACCGGGTGAACCCGGCGGGGTTCACCATTCATTCCGCGGTGCACATGCACCGGCATGATGCGGCGTGGATCATGCATACCCACACCCGCGCGGGCGTTGCTGTGTCCTGCATGGAAGTGGGGCTTTTGCCGCTCAACCAGATCTCGCTGCAATTTCACAACCGTATCGGCTACCATGACTTCGAAGGCATCGCGCTGGATCTCGAAGAGCGTGACAGCATCGTCGCCGACATGGGAAATCACCCGGTGCTGATGCTGCGCAATCACGGGCTGATCGCCACCGGGCGCAGCGCCGCCGAGATGTTCAACAACATGTTCTATCTCGAACGCTCTTGCGAAATCCAGATTGCCGCCACGTCCAGCGGCCAGCCGTTGCGCATGGTGTCCGATGACATCGCATCGCGGGTGCATCAGCAATATGTGCAGATGAACGAGGAAGACGGCGATCTTGAACTGGAATGGCAGGCGCATCTGCGCTCGATCGACGGTATCGGATCGGATTATCGCAGCTGATTCCCTGAGGATTTTTGCGCAAGCGCACTAGATCCCTGTCACATCCGGGGGATCGCCCCGGATGTGATCTGAGACCATGAAAGGTGACCTCTTGAAACAGGTGACGATCAAGGCCCCTGGCGGGCTGGACAATCTTGTGCTGAAGGATGCCGCGGCGCCGGCAGCCCCCGGCGCGGGCGAAATCACCGTGCGTCTGCACGCCAGCTCGCTCAATTACCACGATTACCGGGTCTGCGCTGTCGTGGGCGCGCTGCCCGACGGGCGCATCCCGATGGCCGATGGCGCGGGTGTCATCGAGGCCATCGGCGCGGGTGTCGATGGCTTCAAGGTTGGCGAGTCCGTGGTGTCGTGCTTTTTCCCCGACTGGCAAACTGGCGATGACCGCCCTTGCGATTTCTCGACCACGCCGGGCGACGGGCGGGATGGCTATGCCCGCGAATCCGTCACGCTGCCCGCGACATGGTTCACCCATGCGCCCGCCGGCTGGAGCCATGCCGAAGCGGCGACCATCACCACCGCCGGGCTGACCGCTTGGCGGGCGCTTGTGGTCGATGCCGGTATCAAGGCGGGCGACACGGTTGCGGTGCTCGGCACTGGCGGCGTGTCGATCTATGCGCTGCAACTGGCCAAGGCGATGGGCGCGCGGGTCATCGCCACCTCGTCTTCCGACGCCAAGCTGGAGCGTCTGCGCGCGCTCGGGGCCGATCACGTCATCAACTATCGCACCACGCCGGAATGGGGCGCCGAGATGCGCGCCCTGACCGATGGGCGCGGCGTTGATATCGTGGTCGAGGTTGGTGGCCCGGCCACGCTGGCGCAATCCATCGTCGCGGGACGTCCGGGCGCGCATCTGGCGCTGATCGGTGTGCTGACCGGGCGCTCGGGCGAGATACCCACCGCGGCGCTGATGGCCCGCCAGCAGCGGCTGCAGGGGCTGATCGTCGGCTCGCGCGCCCATCAGCTCGATTTCGTGCGGGCGCTCGAAACGCTGAGCCTGCGCCCGGTGATCGACCGCAGCTTTGCGCTGGCCGATCTGGCCGAGGCGTTCCGCTATCAGGAAAGCGGTGCGCATTTCGGCAAGATCTGCGTGACCATGTAACCCCGTGGCGGTCTTCTCCGGCGGGGAGGATCGCCATGATACGACCGGGCGAGCGGCCCACCCCCAGCCGATGACGAACCGAAAGGCCCCCATGCCAGAGCAAGCCCCGATCCTTGGCGTGTATCTCAGCGAGACCGCAGACCTTGATGCGCTTTACGGAACGGCGCTGCGGCGCTGCGCGTCGGATGTGGTTCTGCGCCATCCCGGCGAAATAAGCGACCCGGCCAAGGTGCGGTTTGCGATCTGCTGGCAACCCGGCGCAGACGCCTTTGCGCCCTATCCCAATCTTGGGCTGGCGATGTCGGTTGCGGCAGGGGTCGACGCGCTGCTGGCGCATCCCGGCCTGCCGGATCACGTCGCCGTGGCGCGGGTGCGCGATCCGCATCAGGCGGACCTGATGGCGGGATATGCGGTGCACGAGGTGCTGCACCATGAACGCCGCTTTGCCGACATGGCGCGAAACGCGGCAGCGGCCCATTGGGCGCCGCTGGCGATGCGCGCGCCGGCCTCGGTGCAGGTGGCGGTGCTGGGCCATGGCACCATGGGCCGCGCGGTGGTGGGCGGGCTGCGCGCCGTCGGCTTTGCGGTTCGGGTGGCCTGCCGCAGCGCGCCGCAAGACCAGCTGCCGGGGGTGAGCTATCTATCAGGGCCGGACGCGGTGTTGCGCGCCGCCGAGGGCGCGGATTACCTGGTGAATGTCCTGCCGCTGACCGCTGAAACCGAAAACCTGTTGGACGGCGATCTGTTCGCGCGGCTGTCGCCGGGGGCGGTGCTGGTGCAGATTGGCCGCGGAGAGCATCTTTGCGAGGCCGACATGATGGCGGCGCTCGACGCCGGGCAATTGGCAGCGGCGACGTTGGACGTGTTCCGCGAAGAACCTCTGCCGCCGAGCCATCGGTTCTGGCAGGACGCGCGGCTGCGGATCACGCCGCATGTGGCGAGTGACTCGCTGCCCGAGGTGGTGGCCAGGCAGGTCATCGACACCGCGCGCGCGCTGCGCGGCGGGCAGCCCATGGCTTATGCGGTGGACCGGGCGCGCGGGTATTGAGGCGCGCCCAAGGCCTCGCCTCCGCGTCATGACCCCCTGCCAGACGGGGGCGCGGGCGAGGTGGGCAGCGCCGACGTTCTGCCTGACCGGACAGATGCGGTATGCCCTGTCCGCCCCCGGCTTTTTCTGGACGCTTGAAATCAAGGGTTCGGGCAGATCGGCGATCTCGCGCCTCTTCCGCGTCTCCTTGGCGATACTGGAACCTGTGCCGCAAGCCGCCTGAAGGCCAGAGGGCTTCAGCGGCCTGCGCCCCAACGGATGCGACGCGCGCAGCAGCCGGTCGGGAACCCTTTGGCATCCTCATGCGTTGCTCTGGCAACGACAAGGAGGCCTTGATGCCCATTCCCGCAGTCCCTAACGAGCCGCCAGGCACCCCGCCGCCGGATCTTCCGCCTCAGGAGCCGCCGCGCGAAGTGCCCCCGGAGCCGGACCTGCCCCCTGCGGTGCCGCCCCAGCCAGAGCCCGACATCCCGCCCGGCACCCCGGACGAAGACCCCACGCCGGACATTCCGCCTGAATTGCCTCCCGGCAGGCTACCCGTCTGAAAGGAGGCGCCAATGCACGACCTAGACACCAGACTGACGCAGATCGAAGGCCGGATGATCGCCCACAGGCGGCTGCTGGCACGGCTTGTGCTGCGGCTTGCGCCGGACCTTCAGGTCGACCTGCTCGGCTGGATCGAAGACCGCGAAATCCTGCACGACGGTCAGGAGGACCCGGGATCGCTGCCCACAGAGCTGTCGGTTCTGCCGCTGAGCATCGCCGAAGAGTTTCAGGAAATCCGAAAACTCGTGGCGGCAGGGCCTCCTCGGCAAGACGACTGACGCGCCGCCCGCGCCGTGGGATTGTTAACGGCGGGCGGGATTGTTGAACGTGGCTGGAAAGATCCCTGTTGCCGCAGCGTTTGCCCGGATGTCTGCAGCGCTGATTGCGCGCGGCAGTCCGGGGCACGGTCAGTCCTGCGCGCCCGACAGAGCCCGCAGGATGGCGGCAAGCAGGATTTGCTTTGGCACAGGTTTCATCAGCCGTATGTCTTCGGGCCGCAATCCGTTGCCATGCACCGTGGATTCCGACGCATAGCCCGACATAAAGATCATCGGCAGGTCCGGTTGCAGCGGGCGGATCGCCTTGGCGAGGCTGGGGCCCTGCAAATCGCCCGGCATCACGATATCGGTGATCAAAAGATCAAAACGCGGCTCTGCATGGAACAGCGCCAAGGCGGCATCGCCCGACGGCGCGGCGCTGACATGATACCCGGCACCGCTGAGCATGGTCACCAGCAACTCGCGAACGCTCTGTTCGTCTTCGGCCAGCAGAATCCTCTTGCCGACGGGCGCGATGCTGGCGCTAAGCGGGCTGTCGTCGGCAACGGGCATTGTCCCGGTGTCGCAGGTCGGGAAATACAGTTTGAACGTCGTGCCGACGCCCAGCTCGGTATAAACATGCACCGTCCCGCCGGATTGCTTCACGAAGCCCAGCACCATCGACAAGCCAAGCCCCGATCCGGCCCCCGGCCCCTTGGTGGTGAAGAACGGTTCGAACAGGCGCTCGAGCGTTCCTTGAGCAATGCCGGTTCCGGTGTCACTGACCGCAAGCATGACGTAGCGCCCCACCGCAAGCTCTTGATTGCGGGCATCCGCATGCGCCTCGTCGACGCGCAGATTGGCGGTTTCTATCGTCAGGCTGCCTTGCCCGCCCATCGCATCCCGCGCGTTCAGGATCAGGTTCAGCAGCGCGCTTTCAAGCGAGGTTCGGTCAAGGCTGACCGGCCACAATCCCGGCGGCAGGGAGGTTTCGAGCGACACCGATTCCGGAAGGGCGCGGCTCATCCAGTTGCGCGCCTCCAGCACCACCGCATTCAGGTCCAGCTCTTCGGGGTCCAGCCGCGCCTGAAGCGAAAAGGCCAGCAGGCTGTGCGTCAGATCGGCCCCGCGTTTCGTCGCCGCCAGCCCGGCATCGATGAACCGGCGCCTTTGGGGGTCGTCTTCATCATCCTGAAGCAGTTCGAGATTGCCCATGATGACAGCAAGAAGATTGTTGAAATCATGCGCGATACCGCCGGTCAGCTGACCGACCGCGCTCAACCGTCCGGCGCGCTCGGCCTCCTTGCGGTGCCGCTCCTGTTCGGAAACGTCATCAAGGATGATGACCGTGCCGATGTGCGGTGACAGCTCGGCGGGCAGCGGCGAGGTTGACAGGCGCACGGATCTTGGCTCGCCGCCATCGCCTGCGCAAAGCTGGAACAGCTGCCCCTCCAGCCGGGCGCCGCCCATGGCCCGGCGAAACGGGGCATCGTCGCCGATAAGCGGCTCGGTGCTGTCCGGCTTGCAGAACACGGCCCCGAATGCCTCGCGGGGGGTGCCTGACGCGCCGGTGAGGCCCAGCAGCTCGTGCGCCTGAGGGTTGGCGATCGCGATCTGCCCCTTGCGATCCAGCGCGAGGATGCCACTGCTCGCCGCATCCATCACCGCCTGCAACCGGCTGCTGAGCCCAAGCGTTGCGCTGCGTTGCCTGTCTGCCTCGGCATGGGCGGTCGTGGCCTTGCGCCGGGCGCGATCGCTCAGCAGAAAGGCCAGCAGCAACCCGACAAAAAGCGCGAACAGCCCGGCCAGCGCGGCATAGGCGACGCGCAGCCTTGCCTGTGTCCAGAACACAGGTGCGCCGAAATACTTCTGTTGCAAGGCGGCGTGTTCCTGAGACACCAGATAAAGCGGTATCTCGTCGTTCAGCCGCTCGCGGATTTCACCAAGGCCCCGCCGCAGCGCGATCGAGCGCTGGTATTCGTGAACATGCGGCTCGACCACGTGGATTTCGCCCGCCAGATCCATCGCGTCGGTAAGCCGCTGGATCGTCGACTTCGGCATCACGATCGCGTCGACCTCTTGGCGCAAGAGCCCGGAAAACAGGTCCTGGGGCGAGCCATAGCGAACAAGATCGGGCCATTGCTGTGCGCGGGCCCAGTCGTCCGTGGCGGCATTCCGGACCACGCCCAAGGACCGCCCTGTCAGATCCTCCGGGTTTTGAAACCTGTGCCGATCCGAAGCGCGCACGACCAATGAGAGCAGGACACCTTCGACCGGGACGGTTACGTCCATCGACTGTCGCAGCTTGTCGGGCTGCGACGTAAAGGCGATCATGTCCTTGCCCTCCCACGCCTTTGCATCGGTCAGTTCCGGCAGCGCCATGGGCACGAATGCCACCGTCAGCCCAATGCGGTCGGCAAGGTCCGCCACCAGTTCGACGGCAAAGCCCGACGGCGTGCCATCGGGCGCGAGCGCACCGTACCCCAGCGTCAGGGGAAACCCGACGGTCAGCACCTCTGGCGCTGGCTCGTACAGATTCATCCGGTATTTTTCTCGCAGGGCCTTCAGCGCGCCGCTGTCCTCGAGCCGCGCGATGGCAGCGTTGATGGGATCAAGCAGATCTGCGCGAGAGCGATGCAGGACCACCGCTCTTTCCTGTTGGCCGAAGGCCCTGCCCGCCGGCAGGATCAGATGGTCGATCTTCGCACGTATGGTCCAGTCGAAAACCGCTTCTTCGGGATAGAGGATGGCATCGAATTCGCCGGACAACAGCCCGATCACCGCCTGTCCTGTCGAGGTTGGATCAAGCTGGATATTGCGATCCAGAAACGGCTTGAACGCTGGCGGAAAGGCGGGTCCCATCGTCCCGACCGCCAGCCCCCGGGCCGTGTTCATATCAAAACTCGCAAGGTTTTCCTTGCGGACAAACAGGCGGACGCGGGTCCGTGCGACGGGATTGGAAAAGAGGTTGTTTTCCTGAAACACCTCGCGCGCGAGCAGCCCGGCGATCAGATCCGTCTGCCCGGCATTCTGCGCGGCGATCATGTCTTCGGGTTTGTCAAAGCTTTGAACGATCAACGCGTGATCAAGCTGATCGGCAATCAGTTGGGCCAGCTCGATCATGAAGCCGGTTTTTTCGCCGTCCGGCCCATAGCTCCAGAACGGGGGCGCCAACATCCAGGGCGTTGTCAGCGTTGCGCGCTCGGATTGGGCGGATGCGGGCTGCGCCCACGACTGCAAGACCAGCGACAGACAAACCAGAAGCATGGCGGGAAGACACCGCGCGTCGCGGCAGAACCGCTGCGTGTTTGCAGAGACATAAATCACGCGGCGGGGTCTCCAGTCGGCGGATCAAACGACTGCAAACATTCCAGTTCATCCGGCGCATTGCAAGGAAAGGTTGTGCTGTATCATGTCTTTCGGGGGGCGTGATCCCGCTCAAGTCACATCATCGGACAAACCCGAAACCGTTGCTTTGCAAAGCCGCCCTGCGCGGCATGTTGTGCAAGGCCGCAGCGGCCTTGCACCTTAATCACAGCATCCTAGGGCGGGTGCCGCCTGCGACGTCAGTTGACGCCCGCGTTGAAGACGAACAATTGCTCGCCATTGATCTGGTAGCCGTCGATCAGCGTCTTGGCGCGGTCCGACACCAGCCATGCCTCGAGCTTGTCGACAAGCTCGGATTGCACATGCGGGTGCTTTTCGGGATTCACCGGCAGATAGGCGTATTGGTTGAACAGGACCGGATCGCCGGAATACAGCAGCGCAAGGTCGGCCTTGTTGCCAAAGTTCAGCCAGCTTGCACGGTCCGACAGGATATAGGCGTTCATGCCAGCCGCAGTGTTGAGCGCAGCGCCCATGCCCGCGCCGACCGCGTTGTACCAATCGCCAAAGCCCGCTGCGTCAAGCCCGGCCTCGGTCCACAGCTCCAGCTCTTTCTTGTGGGTGCCGCTATCGTCGCCGCGGCTGACAAAGGCCGCCTCGGCAGAGGCGATGTCCTGCAACGCAGCAACCGCGCTGTCGTCACCCTTGATACCAGCGGGATCATCCGACGGGCCGATGAAGACGAAATCATTATACATGATTTCGGTGCGATGGGTGCCGTAGCCCCCGGCAAGATAGGCGTCTTCGGCCGGGCGCGAATGCACCAGAATGGCATCGACGTCGCCCGCCTCGCCCAGTTTGATCGCCTGCCCAGTGCCCACGACCAGCAATTGCACCTCGAGGTCGAGATCCTTGAGGATCTCGGGCAGCAGCACCTCGGCAAGGCCCGAGTTGTTGAACGAGGTGGTCACCGCCATCTTCATCACGTCGGCGGCCTGTGCGGTGGTGGCGGCGGCGATCAGGGCCGCGCCCAGCAGTATGCGTTTCATTCCACGATATCTCCTTGCAGAAAAGCCCGTGCCTGCGGCGTTTCGGGCCGGGTGAAAAATGTCGTCGCCGGGCCGCTGTCGTGCAGGCGGCCGCGCAAAAGGAACAGCACGTCATCGGCCAGCCTGCGCGCCTGCCCCATGTCATGGGTCGACAGCACCAGCCGTGTGCCGGACGCGCGGGCGGCGGTCAGGATGGCTTCGATCTCGCGCATTGCCCGCCCGTCGAGCGAGGCGCAGGGTTCGTCAAGGAACAGCACCTGCGGCTCGGTGATCAGGGCGCGGGCAAGGGCCAGCTTCTGCTGCTCGCCGCCCGAGAGCAGCGGCGCGTAACGGTTCAGCATCTCGCCAAGGCCGACCCGGCGGGCGGCGGTCTCGGCGCGGGCCAGCGCCTCGCGGCGGGGCACCTTACGGATGCGCAGCGGATAGGCGATGTTCTCGATCACACTGCGGCGCAGCATGACGGGGCGCTGAAACACGAAGGCCTGCGCATGGCGCGCCTCGTCCAGTGGGCAGGCCCATGTGATGCTGCCCGAGGACAGCCGCGCGGTGCCGTGCAGCAGGCTGAGAAGGCTGGTCTTGCCCGCGCCATTGGGGCCGATGAGCACGGTGATGCCCGGCCCGTCAAGGCGCAGATCGATCGGCCCGACCAGCACCCGCCCGCCGCGCCGCGACATGGCGCCGTGCGCCACGAGGGGAAGAAGCGCGCTCACCAGCGGTCTCCGCGTTCGGTACGGCCCAGCCAGTGGATCGACAGGTTCACCGCAACCGCCAGTGCGATCAGCACAAAGCCAAGCGCCAGTGCCAACCCGAAATCGCCCTTGCCGGTTTCCAGCGCGATGGCCGTGGTCAGCACCCGCGTGGCATGGTCGATGTTGCCGCCGACGATCATGATCGCGCCGACCTCGCCGATGGCGCGGCCAAAGCCCGCCAGCGCGGCGGTGAGCAGGGCGCGGCGGGAATCCCAGAGCAAGGTGCGGATCTTCTGCGCTTCGCTGACGTTCATCGAGATCAGCAGGTCGTGATATTCCGCCCAAAGCTCGCGGATCGACTGATGCGCGACCGAGGCGATCAGCGGCACGATGATCACCGTCTGCGCCACGATCATCGCGGTGGGGGTGAACAGCAGCCCCAGCACCCCCAATGGCCCCGAGCGTGACAGGATCACATAGACCACAAGGCCCACCACCACCGGTGGCAAGCCCATCAACGCATTCAGCAGCGCGATGATACCCCGCCGCCAGCGAAACCGGCGCACCGCCAGCAGCGCGGCAAGCGGCAGTGCGATGGTGCAGGCGACCAGAAGCGCGCTCAGCGTCACCCGCAGCGAGCGCAGCGAGATTTCGACAAGTTCGGGATCAAGCGTCAGCATCAGCCAGACCGCCTGTGTCATACCGTTCCAGATATCGACCATGGGCCGATCCCTCCCCTCATGCCCCTCGGGGGCATGTCTTTCGATCCGCGCGCACCATGTCAAAGCGCGCATGCCGCCGCCAGCCCTCGTGCCGGGAATCTGCGCGCCGGGGTCAGCCTGACCCTCTGCGCCCGGTGCGGGCGCCGCGACCGAGACAATCTGTCCGGCTGGACCCGGCGGAGCGGCGTTGATAGCCTGCCAATTCACGGCACGGGGGGGCGGCAGATGGGCAGAACGGCGCGGGTGCTGCACTCGGTGCGGCTGCGGCTTCTGATACTGGCACTGGTGCCATTGATTATCCTGATGCCGCTGCTGTTGACCATCGGCATGGCCCGCTGGACCGCCGACTACGACGCGCTGTTGATTTCCAATGTCGAAAGCGATCTGCGCATTGCCCAGCAGTACCTTGAACGCATGACCGGCGACGCGGGCCGCGATGTCGCTTCCGAGGCGCGCTCGGCCGGGCTGCTGGATATGCTGAGCGACGCCGAGGCGCTCCGGCGCGACTACCTTCCCTATGCGCAGGCGCGCCTTGGGCTGGATTTCCTGCGCTACGTGCCGGTGGCGCAGGCTGATGCACAGTGGCCGGTGATCGCTCAGGCCCTGCAGGGGCGCGCCGATGCCGGGATCGACATAATGGACGCCGCCCAGCTGGACGCGCTTGGCCCCGGCCTTGCCGCCCGCGCCCGCATCCAGCCGATCGGCGACGGGGCGCCCGAGACGCGCGGCATGGTGCTGCATGCCGCCGCGCCGGTGCGGATCGACGGGGCGCTGGCGGGGGTGCTGGTGGGGGGCGTTCTGCTCAACCGCAACCTTGCGTTCATCGACAGGCTGAACGCGCTGGTGTTTCTCAATCCGATGGTGGGTGGAGACCGGCAGGGTACGGTGACGGTGTTCCTTGACGATCTGCGGATCTCGACCAATGTCAGCCTGTTCGAAGGCCAGCGGGCCATCGGCACGCGGGTCTCGCAGGCGGTGCGCGCGCAGGTGCTCGGGCAGGGCGAGACATGGCTCGATCGCGCTTTCGTGGTCAATGACTGGTATATCTCGGGCTATGTGCCGCTGCGCGACAGTTTCGGGCAGCGGGTCGGGATGCTGTATGTTGGCTTTCTGGAGGCACCGTTCGATGCGGCCAAACGGGCGGCGTTCCTGTGGATGCTGGGGGCCTTCGCGGCGGTGCTGATGCTGTCGGCCCCGGTGTTCCTGCTGCTGGCGCGCGGCGTCTTTGCCCCGCTCGAGGCGATGACACAGGTGATGGATCGTGTGCGGCGCGGCGATCTGGCCGCGCGCATCCGCCCCAGCGCCAAGCGCGACGAGGTGGCGCAGGTCGGCGCGCATCTGAACGAATTGCTCGAACAGGTGCAGGACCGCGACCGCCGCCTGCGTGCCTGGGCCGATGAGCTGAACGCCCGCGTCGATCAGCGCACCGCCGAATTGCGCGACACCAACGACAAGCTGGAACAAGCCTTTCATCAGCTGGTGATGCGCGAAAAGCTGGCCGCCATCGGCGAGATCACCGCCGGGGTCGCGCATGAGATCGGCAACCCGGTGGCGGTGATTCAGGGCAATGTCGACGTGATCCGCGAGGTGCTGGGGCCAGAGGCCGAGACCGTCCGCACCGAGCTTGATCTGGTCGATGCGCAGGTCCACCGCATCGACGGCATCGTCGGGCGGTTGCTGAAATTTGCCCGCCCCGGCGATTACGGCACCGATGCCCATAGCGTCGCGCCGGGGCCGGTGCTGCGCGATTGCCTTGTGCTGGTGGACCACGTCATCACCCGCACCGACATCACGCTGACCACCGACATCGCCGAGGTGCCTCCGGTGCGCATCGATCCCGGCGAGCTTCAGCAGGTGGTGGTGAACCTGATCGTCAACGCGGTGCAGGCGATGGGCGAGCAGGGGCAGCTGCATCTGGCCCTTGCGCCAGAGCCCCGCGACGGGCGCGCTGGCGTCGCCCTCAGGGTGCGCGACAGCGGGCCGGGCGTACCCGAAGACAAGCTTTCGGCGGTGTTCGCCCCGTTCTTCACCACCAAACAGGTCGAGGGCACCGGTCTTGGCCTGTCGATCTCGCAAAGCCTTGTGCAGCGGGCGGGCGGGCTGATCAGCGTGCGCAATGTCGGCGGGGCCGAGTTTACCGTCTGGCTGCCCGCCGCCGATCCCGATGCAATGGACAGCCCCGAAATGGCGGGGTAATCAGGGCGCATGGATGTGACACAGGATCTGGATGCGGTGGGGCTGCTCTGCCCGCTGCCGGTGCTCAAGGCGCGCAAGCGGCTCTCGCAGATGGCGACGGGCGAGGTGCTGCGCATCCGCGCCGACGATCCGGCGGCCGTGATCGACATTCCGCATTTCTGTGTCGAGTCCGGCCATGAGCTGGTCAGTTCGCAAGACGACGGCGCGGTGCAGGTCTATCTGCTGCGCTGCCGCTAGATCCCGAACCCAGCATAGGGCAGAAAGCGCACCAGGCTGCCGGGGGCCACGTCGATGGCCTCGTCGGGCAGTTCGACCAGCCCGTCGGCCCAGCTTAGCCCGCTGATCCGCCCCGAACCTTCCGAGGCGAACACTTGCGCCGCGCCATCCACCAGCCGGGCGCGCAGATATTCGCGCCGCCCCGGTTTCTTGCGTTTGGAAAACGCGGCGGGAACGGTAAAACCCTGCGGCTCTTGCCAGCCTGCGCCCGCCATCAGCGACAGCGCCGGGCGGGCAAAAATCAGCGCGCAGACCAGCGCCGCCACCGGGTTGCCCGGCAGGCCGAACACCGCCGCGCCGTCCCATGTTGCCAGCGCCAGAGGCCGACCGGGTTTGAGCGCGATGCGCCAGCTCGACAGGGTGCCGCGCGCCTTGAGCAGGGCTGAGACATGGTCTTCATCCCCCGCCGATGCGCCGCCGGAGGTCAGGATCACGTCGCAATCGCGCGCGCCCGCGTCCAGTCGCGCGGCGATGGCGGTGCGATCATCCCTCACATGGCCAAGGTCCACCGGCGCGCAATCCCATGCCTCGGCCAGCGCCAGCAGCATCGGGCGGTTGGCATCCCAGATCTGGTGCGGCAGGGCGGGGGCCCCGGCCTCTGCGATGATTTCGTCGCCGGTCGACAGCACGCCGACGCGCAGCTTGCGCTGGACCTGCACCTCGCCCAGCCCCAGCGCCGAAAGCAAGGCCAGATCCGGCGCGCGCAGCCGCTGTCCGGCGGGCAGGGCCAGCGCGCCTTGCACGACATCCTCGCCCGCCTTGCGGGTGTTGGCGCGCGGCTTGATCGGCCCGTCAAAGGCGACAAGGCCCTCGCCGAGGGCGCAGTCCTCTAAGAGCACCACGGTATCGACGCCCTCGGGCAGCATCGCGCCGGTCAGGATGCGCACCGCGTGGCCGGGCGGCACCGCCCCCTGAAACGGTTGCCCGGCGGCGGCGCGCCCGGACACCAGCGGCAGGCGCTGGATACCGGCCCCGGTGGCAGCCTGGGCGAAGCCGTAGCCATCCACCGCCGCATTGGCGCGCGGCGGGTTCGACCGTTGCGCCAGCGCATCGCTGGCAAGGATGCGCCCGCGTGCGGCATGGCTGGGCACGGTTTCAACCCCGGTCACCGGGCGCAGGACAGCGCGCAGGCGGCGCAGCGCCTCGTCGACCGGCACCCAGGCCACGCCCTGCGGCATGGCAAAGCAATCGTCGCGCAGGCGGGGCGGGATTAGCGGGGCGCTCATTCTGCCAGCCCCGTATCGGCGGCGATGAAATCGGCGATGGCCTTGGTATCGTTGAGATCAAAGCGGGGCAGGGGGGATTGCAGCGGCGCATCGCAGGCCAGCGCCCGCACATTCGGGCTGCCGGTGGGCGGCTTGCCGGTGGCGGCCCGGTGCGCTTCGATCTTGGGGTGGGGCGCGGCCTTGTAGCCCTCGACCAGCACCAGATCGACCGGCGCCATCTGCGCCAGCAGGGTGTCAAGCGGCGGCTCAGCCTCGCCGCGCAGCTCGCTCATCAGCGCCCAGCGGTTGGGCGAGGCCAGCATGACCTGCCGCGCCCCCGCGGCCCGGTGGCGAAAGCTGTCGGTGCCTTGCTGGTCGACATCGGTGTTGTGATGGGCGTGCTTGACGGTCGAAACGCTCAGCCCGCGCGCGGTGAACTCCGCCACCAGCCGTTCCATCAGTCCGGTCTTGCCGGAGTTCTTCCAGCCGGTGATGCCGTAGACGATCATGCCAGCGCCTCGGCGCGGGCCAGATCTTCGGGGGTGTTGACGTTGAAGAACGGATCGAACGGGCCTACGGGGAACAGAGCCTCGCCCGCGCCATGCCGGTCTGTCCACAGCACGACCTTGCGCAGCCCGCCTTGCAATGCCGCGCGCAGATCCTCCCGCAGCGCGACCGGCCACAGGCCAAAAGTCGGGTGCCGGTTGGCCCGCCCGCCGGATTTCAGCGCGTCGCCGTCGCGCGGGGTTGCGGCAAGCGCCAGCGGATAATCCTGCCCCTCGGCGGCGAGCAACAGCTGCGGCACCAGATCGCAGGGGAAAAACGGCGTGTCGCCCGCCACGGTCACGATGCTGTCGGCGCCCTGCTCGGCCGCCCAGTCCAGCCCGGCCAGCACCCCGGCCAGCGGCCCGACAAAGCCGCCGACGCTGTCGGGCAGCACCGGCAGCGCCGTCCCGAACCGCGCCGCATCGCCATTGGCATTGAGCGCCAGCCCCGCCACCTGCGGTTCGATCCGATCAATCACGCGCGACAGCAGGGTCTGCCCGCCGATGCGCAGCAAGGTCTTGTCGCCGCCGCCCATGCGGGTCGCCAGCCCACCGGCAAGGATCACGCCCAGAGGTTGTTTCATGATGTGCCCTTTGCGCGCTTGCCGCCGTCGTCGGGGATGCTGGCCGGGTCGGCGTCGCGGATCAGCCGGTCTTCGCCCGCAAGGCAGACAAAGCGTTGCCCGCGCATCCGGCCAATCACCGTAAGGCCGACCTGCCGCGCGATTTCCACCCCCCATGCGGTGAACCCCGAGCGCGAGGCCAGCACCGGAATGCCCATCAGGGCGGTCTTGATCACCATCTCGGAGGTCAGCCGCCCGGTGGTGTAGAGGATCTTGTCCTCGGCTGGAATGCCATGGCGGAACATGAACCCCGAGATCTTGTCGACGGCGTTGTGCCGTCCGACATCTTCCATGTAAACCAATGGCTTGTCCTGTTGACACAGCACCGTGCCATGGATCGCCCCCGCCTCGAGATACAGCGAGGGCGTGGTGTTGATCTGCCGCGCCAGCGCGTAAAGCCAGCTGCTGCGCACCGGGGTTTGCGGCAGGGTCAGCCCTTCGAGCCCCTCCATCATGTCGCCGAACACCGTGCCGACCGCGCAGCCCGAGGTGCGGGTCTTTTTCTGCATCTTGTCTTCGTAGCTGGTCTGGCGCTGCGTGCGCACCACCACGGTGTCGATTTCCTCGTCGTAGTCGATGCCGGTCAGCACGTCATCGTCCCGCAGCATCCCCTGATTGCGCAGGAACCCCAGCGCCAGATAATCGGGGTAATCGCCGATGGTCATCGCGGTGACCACTTCTTGCCGGTTGAGATAGATGGTCAGCGGGCGCTCTTCGACGACGGAGATCTCGATCGGCGCGCCGGTCTGGTCGCGGCCGGTGACGCGGCGCGTCAGGCCGGGGCGCGACAGGTCGGGCAGCAGGGGAAGGGGGGGGATCGTCACGCTGGCCTCCGGTCTGATGTTGGCGCGCTCTACCTAGTACGGCGGCAGCGGGGGTGGCAACCCGCCTCGGGCGCGGGGCGGTGTTCTGGCGCAGGAGCAAGCACCGTGAACGTGAGCGGCCTTGAAAACGCCGTTCAACCCGTGCCAGACCTTGTGACACCGGTGGCAGCGCCGATCGGGGGGTTGGGAGGCTCAATTGCAGACATCGATACAGCCTTGCGCGCGCGCATCCTCCGCGCCTGTGAAGATATCGCGCGCACGACTTGAGCAAAGCGGCACCCCGCAAGGCGCCGGCAGCAGGAGACGAAGATGACACCCATCAGGCTCGGAATGGTCGGCGGCGGCCTTGGTGCGATGATCGGCGAGGTGCACCGCATCGCGGCGCGGCTCGACAACCGCTTTGCGCTGGTGGCGGGGGCGCTGTCGACCACCCGCAACGCTGAAAGCGCCGCCGCCTGCGGCATCGCGCCCGATCGCGTCTACGACGATTACACGGTCATGGCGCAGGCCGAAGCCGCCCGCCTCGATGGCATCGAGGCCGTCAGCATCTGCACCCCCAACCATCTGCATTTTCCGGTGGCGCAGGCGTTCCTTGGGGCGGGCATCCCGGTGATCTGCGACAAGCCGATGACCGCCACGCTGCCGGATGCGCGCAGCCTTGCGGGGTTGGTCGAAAGCTCGGGCCTGCCCTTCGTGCTGACCCATAACTATTCCGCCTATCCCCAGCTGCGGCTGGCGCGCGAGATGGTGGCACGGGGCGATCTGGGCCCGCTGCGGCTGGTGCAGGTGGAATATGCGCAGGATTGGCTGACCGAAGCGTCAGATAGCAAGCAGGCGGCATGGCGCGGCGATCCGGCACGGGCGGGGGCAGGCGGCGCCATCGGCGACATCGGCACCCACGCCTATCAGATCGCGCGCTTCGTCAGCGGCATGGCGCCCGAAGCGCTGGCGGCCGATCTGACCAGCTTCGTGCCGGGGCGACGGGTCGATGACAACGCCCATGTGATGCTGCGCTATGCGTCGGGGGCGCGCGGCACGCTGTGGTGCAGTCAGGTCGCGCCGGGCACCGAAAACGGCCTGACACTAAGGCTTTACGGCGCGCGCGCCGGGCTGGAATGGACCCATGCCCAGCCCGAAACCCTGCGCTTTACCCCCCTTGGCACGCCGACGCAGATCCTGCGGCGCGGGGCGCAGACCATGGCCGGCAGCCGTGTGCCTGCCGGCCACCCCGAGGGCTTTCTCGAAGGCTTTGCCAATCTCTATGCCGAGGCGGCGGATCTTATCCGCGCCCACCAGTCGGGCACGGCAGTGCAATCCCTGCTGCCCGGGATCAAGGATGGCGTCGAGGGGCTGGAATTCATCGACGCCTGCATCCGCTCTGCCAGCGCGGGCAGTGGCTGGGTCAAGGTGCATCAGGGCTGACCCGCTCCTGTGGCGGCATCGCCGACATGAGCCAGCCGAGCAGCGGCCCGTGCAGAGAGCTATGCCGCCGCGGGGGCGATCACCCACCCCAAGGCTGTGCCAAAGCTTGCGTCGCCCCTGCAAGAGCTGGCCGGCGACAAGAACTCCGCCACTCTTGCCAGCCTGATCCGCGAGGCTGCGCCGATCGGCTCCGCGACGCAGGCAAGCCACACAAGGTCAGCGTCATAGCGGTCGCACGCAAGCTCGCCCTCATAGCCAATGCTCTGCGCAAAAGGCGCCCAGAATAGGAGCCCAGACACTTCTGACGGAGACAGATGGGATGGTTGCCGCCCTCCCCAGACGGCATCGCAATGTGCCAAAATCGTGGTGTTGAAAGCCACACGGAGGAGAGGACGGCGAGATGAAGGATATGATGATTGGGGTCGATCTGGCAAAGAATGTTTTCCAGCTCCACGGTGCTCTGCGGACGGGAAAAGTCCAGTTCCGAAAAAAGCTCACA
>NZ_JAUOQN010000090.1:0-9914 GCF_030547555.1 Salipiger sp. 1_MG-2023
GGTTGGTTCTCGCAACCCGACCCTACCGGGAAACCCGATGGCCACCGTAAGCTACACCACGTCTGGGGACGTCACCTTGGCGTAGATCGCGGTCGTCAACAATTGTGCACGGCCGAGCCAGCGTTGCAGCATGTGCAGCGGAACGCCCTAGACTGTGGCATGGACCCCGAAGCTGTGACGCAGCCCCTTGGGCGAGCGATGCGGTGCATCGGGAATGCCCGCCTCGATCATGATGCGCTTGACGATCTGCCAGACCCGGACGCGGCTGAGCGGCCAGATCGGTGCGGCAGCCTGCTTGCGAGATTTCTGAGCTTCCCTGATACCGTGTGCGGTGTTGAGGGTGTCCAGTAGTCGGGCGGCACTGGGACGCTCCTGTAGACACTCTCCGAGCTGTCAAAGGCATCCTTGCGCTTTTTCAGACTGCGAATGGTGATTGTCCCGCCCGGCAGGTCTACCGAGCAGGAGTGATCTCCAGCAGCTCTGACGGGCGACAGCCGGTGAAGAGCAATGTTTCGCAAAGTGTGCGATCTCGTACAGGCTTGCGACGGGCCACCACCAGGAAGGCAGCCCGCTCCTCGGTGTTGAGGCAGAGCTGGTTTCCGGCGGTATCGTACAGGCGCATGTCGCTCATATTAGGCGCCATGATCGCTTTGTGAACGGACTGGGCCGGTAACCTCTCCCGCGGCATTCTCCGTTCGAGGGTTGCGCCGGATGGGCCGGATGGGCCGGTGCCGAGCCTCAGGAATGGGGAAAGACCACATGCAGGATAGCACTTTCATCGGGCTGGATGTCCATAAGGCCACGATTTCCGTCGCGGTCGCGCGGGGAGAACGCGGCGGTGAGGCCCGCCACAGGGGCACGATCCCGAACCGGCCCGATCACGTCCGCAAGCTTGCCGAGAAGCTGAGCTGCGACGGGCAGCTGAACAGCGAGCCCGTCCTACACATCGATGGCCAGCTGAGATTAGATCGAACCTGCCGGTGAAATTGCACCACGCTCGTCGACGCTACCATCGGCAATGAAGATCCTATGCGATTGAGCGTTTACACTTGCGGCCTCCGAACGGAGTTGCCGCCAGCAATGATCTGGTTGATGAGTGCCGCAACAGATCGGTGCGTTTCCGTTTCGGCCTCCGACCCCTTGGCGTTCTCGTGGGTTGCTGCGGCGTCGCGAAGAACACCTACGATCTCATGCTCTGGCAGCAGTCCGCCATCGTTCATGGCAAGCAGCAGTGCCTCGCAGATTGAAAGGGCGGCCTGTCCTGAATATTCGTTCACCGTAGACATCTTCGGGTTTCCCTTCTCGTTTCGCGATCTGGGCCGAATTCGCGCCGGACCTATCCGTACTTCTCGCACGAAAGGGGCTATGCTGGACTGATCGAGAGCAGTCGGTGAAACGATTTCCACGCAGCTGACGGACCTGTCAGGGAGAAGCCATGTCACCATTCGCGACCAGCCCGCTCACCCGCAAGCTTTCGGCCTTTGTCGCGTTGTCAAAGGCAGAGTTGGATGTGCTCGAGAACCTGCACCAGCGCCGTCGCTCCTTCGTCGCGGGGCGTGATATGGTACATCAGGGGCAGTCGGATCAGGCTGCCTATATCCTGTCGAAAGGTTGGGTGTGTTCCTACAAGCTCCAGCCTGACGGGACACGCCAGATTGTCGATTTTCAGGTACCCGGAGATTTCCTCGGCTTGCGCAGCGTGCTGTTGCGCACCTCGGACCACAGTTTCGAACCCATCGTGGAAATTGAGGCCGCCGAAGTGTTGAAGAGCGACCTTCTGGCGGCCTTCGTGCAGACGCCGCGGCTTGCGACAGCCATTCTCTGGGCGGCGTCGCGGGACGAGGCGATGGTGGTCGAACACCTTGTCGGGATCGGCCGGCGCGACGCGGACGCCCGCATGGCACATTTTCTGTTGGAACTGGGATCGAGGCTGGCCCTGGTGGGTATGGGATCCAGAGAAGGATACGACTGCCCACTTACCCAGTATCACTTGGCCGATGTGCTGGGGTTAAGTGCCATTCATGTGAATCGCGTCCTGCGACAGCTGCGCGAAAGAGCGCTGGTGACCTTCCGAGACGGTCGCGTGTCCTTTGAAGATCATGCCGGGTTGGTGGAACTGGCTGGGTTTGATTCAGCGTATCTGGATCAGACCGGGCCGCTCTTGAAATAAGAAGGGCCGCCGGCCATTGATCGGCGGGCGGCCCCGGTGTTGAGATCAGACGCTGACATCAAGCGAGCGCGTGGGTCGCAGCATCGAGTTCCTTGTTTGTTTCCGCATCGTTCTTCGCCGTGTGTGCTGTCTCGGCCGCGCGGTAGTGCTTCAGGGCCGCATCTTTTTTCGGGCCGGAAGGTGCCTTGTCCCACGCGGCTTTGACAGATGTCATCTTTTCGGCAGTCTTGGTCTGTTCGGGGGTCATTGGAATTGTCCTTTCATGGACTTTCCGAGAAATAAAAAGCGTGCCGGCATGCCGACTTTTTTGGGATCGACACGCCCACACGCTTTTCAGGAACTTGGAAATTTACAGTGCCGCCAAATACTCGGCGGGTACGCCTCACCTAGCAAATGCCAGCGCTCGCCGTACTGACGCAGGTTAGCCCCAGCGTCTGTGGCGGATCGATTGCCTTGTCTGCTTTCAAGTCACCGCCGTTTGCTGATGGGAAACCCTCAGCCATTTGTCGTCATCGCCAAGGTACGTTGACGCGCAGAGCGCCTTGTAGATCGGCACGTCGGTTTTTTCAGCCGAGACTCGGTAAGTGAGGATCGCGATGTCACCGCATCGCGTCACGCGCCGTTCGGCCATAACGACGGAACGCCAGCCGGTCCTCCGCCGAAGTTGGGTCCAGATTTGGTCACCCTGGAGGATGCCGGGCGGATAGGGAAAAATCATCACAGCGTTGGTCGCTGTCGTCGCCCGAGCACTGTCGTCGCCACTGGTCCAGAAGTCTTCCTCCATATCCCAGAGAACGCCCTGTTCACGCGGCGATAGAGTTCCGGATTTGTGCGCTGCATGACCCGGTGTCCTCGCGGTCTCGGTTAAGACAGTCATTCGCCTGACCCCGAACCGCCAACAATAAAAATAAGCAACATCAGAAAGATAATCGCGAGCACTGTCCAGATCGCTCCGCTTGTTCCCGGGCGGCCGTCGGCGACAGTCGAGGCAGCTCGCTTCAGGCTGCCTGACGTCTGGCCCTCGGGAAGCAGCTGGCTCAGGTCTTGAGCGACCTCGTCGTAATCGCTTGCAAGCGCGGGTACATCCCGAAAACGCGCAAGCAGCGTTCCCAAGCGTGCTCGCGCGTCGTCGCGCCCCAGCGTGACCAGTTCAGCGGTTTCTTTCCATGGATCGAGGCCGAGGCGCGCGAGCGTGGAGAGGACCGTCACGATACATCCGTTCCGGTCCAGGCCGACCGATGCATAGAGAAATCGTTCGAACTCGGGCGGGTTCGGGTTGAGAACATTGGGGGGGGCCATCATGCTTCCAGTCTTGGTTGCAGGAATGCAGATCATCCCTGCTTCCCAAAGGGTACGCGCAGCTCGGTCCCTGCGCCCTTACACAGGTCAGTGCCAGCGAACCTCCTCAGGGTGTTCGCTACCCGCGCGGCGCCCGGGACTAACATGTGTCAGCACCAATCGAACGTTTCCGAGGTACAAGAGGAGACATCGTTCGACTGGTCAGGTCCGCAATCCAAGGGGCCGTCAACAGTGGCGAGCGACGGATCTGCCAAAATCGTGGAGGCCAGAGATGAGCGTGCGTTCCTCCAGTTTGAGGGTGACTTTCCTGCACCCGTTCAGCCTAGCCGATTTTCCGCACGAACTTCCGGCCGGGGACTACGAAGTCCTGATTCAGGAAGAACTTCTCTGCGGGCAAGGTTTCGAAACCTATCAGAGGACGGCAACCCATCTGACCGTTCCTGGCAGAGGGGATCGGGCGGGTTGGATGGAACTGCACACGATATCAGAGCGCGACCTGAATGAGGCGCTGAGCCGGGATCAGGATCCGACTGAGATGAACAACCACAGCGACGCGGCGCTTTCTCCGCCGGAGGACTTGTAATGAATACTCCCGAATGGCTTAAACCCGGCATCTATGGTGCCGTGATCGGTGCTGTCTTTGTCGGTGTCGTCGGATTCACATGGGGCGGCTGGGTCACCGGCGGCACGTCGAATGACCGGGCGATGGCGATGTCCCGTGACGATGTCGTTGCCTCCATGGTTCCGGTGTGCCTCGACATAGCGCGTTCGGACCCGGCGCGGGCAGGCAAGCTTGAAACGATCCGGGCCGCCTCGACCTACCAGAGACGCGACGCTCTCATGACGGCCGGCTGGGCGACCATGCCGGGGACCGATGCCCCGAACCGGGATATCGCGCAAGCCTGCCTGAAGGAACTGGACCTCTAAGGGCATGCTGGACAAAGCCCGCGATGCGATGGCGCAAATCGTGTCACACCGTCAAACCCGCGTGTCTCCATCACCCCGAGTGCCAAAATCGAGATAGGAACTGGCGATGCCTTCTGATGACTATGGACCGGAAGATCGCGGACCTTGGAAAAACAAGCAGACCCGCGGTCCCCCTGAGGTGGACGCAATTCTCAGGCGGGGCCGGGATCGGCTGCACGACATCCTGCCGGACGGTCTGCCGCCGGTGAAGCGTCTTGCAATCGGGGCCGCCATTGCGCTTGCGGCATTTGGGGCGTGGTCCTCATATTATACGGTTCCGAGCGACTCCGTTGCGATTGTCCAACGGTTCGGGAAGTACGCGGACGAGGTCCCTCCGGGGCTGCACTTCAAGATCCCGTTCGGGATCGACGTGACCACGTTGGTCCCGGTCAAGCGCCAGCTGAAACAAGAATTCGGGTTCACGACTCCGGGTGCCTCCGATCCCTATCAGAGCCCGACGGACGGTCGCCGCGAGACCGAGATGGTGACCGGCGATCTTAACGCGGCGCTTGTGGAATGGGTGGTGCAGTACCGGATTTCCGAACCCCGGAAGTTCTTGTTTGAAGTGCGTGAACCAAGCGCGACCCTGCGTTACGTCTCGGAGTCCGTCATGCGCGAAGTTGTGGGAGACCGCACAGTCGACGAGGTTATCACCGTCGGGCGCCAGGAAATCGAAAGCGAGGCGCTGCTGAAGATGCAGGCGCTCGCCACCAAGTACGCCATGGGCATCAGCATTGACCAGGTGCAGCTGAAGAACATCAATCCGCCCCAGCCGGTTCAAGCCTCGTTCAACGAGGTCAACCAGGCACAACAAGAGAAGGAGCGGATCATCAACGAGGCCCGCCGCGTATACAACCGCGTCATACCTCTGGCCGAAGGCGAAAAGGACCAGCGTATCCGCGAAGCCGACGGCTATCGCCTGAGGCGCATCAACGAAGCCGAGGGCGATGCGGCACGTTTCACGGCGCTCCTGACGGAATACCGCCAAGCCCCCGAGGTGACGCGGCGCCGGATCTACATCGAAACTCTGCAGGATGTTCTGCCTGGTATTGGCTCCAAGATCATCGTCGACGGGTCCACGGCAAGCATCTTGCCGCTCTTGAACCTCGATCGGCCAGCGGGAGCACAACCATGAAGACCATTTCACTCATTGCTTCGGGGATCGCCGTGGCCGGGGTCGTCGCAGCGTCATCTGCCGTCTTCACGGTCGGCGAGGTGGAGCAGGCCATCATAACTCAGTTCGGCAAGCCCGTCGGCGCATCGATCACCGAGGCGGGCCTCAAAGTGAAACTGCCCTTCATTCAGGAGGTAAACCGGATCGACCGCCGGGTCCTGGAGTGGGATGGCTCGCCGTCGGACATGCCCACCAAGGACAAGCTCTATATCTCTGTCGATCTCTTCGCACGGTGGCAGATCACCGACCCGCTGCAATACTTCCTGCGCCTGCGCGACGAGCGCAGCGCCCAGTCGCGCCTCGACGATATCCTTGGCAGCGAGACGCGGAACGCCGTCGCCAAGCACGAACTCATCGAGATTGTGCGCACGACCAGGGGCCGGACGCCGCTTCGGGACGCGCTTCTGACTGATCAGGAGCTTGCCCAGGACATTGGCGCGCTCGTTCCCATCACCAAAGGGCGCGCGCTGGTCGAGCAACAGATCTTCGAGGCGGCGGCGGAGAAGGTGCGCGTTTTCGGGATCGAGCTTCTCGACATCCGCTTCAAACGCATAAACTACAACGAAAGCGTGCGACCCAAGATCTATGACCGCATGATTTCGGAACGGCGACAGATCGCTGAAAGATTCCTGTCCGAAGGCAACGGCGAAGCGGCCCGTATTCAAGGCAACCGGGTGAGAGACCTGAACAAGATCCAATCGGAAGCCTATCGCACCGTCGAGGAAATCCGCGGTGCCGCCGATGCCGCAGCAGCAGCAATCTATGCGGGCGCCTACAATGTCGATGCCGTTTCGGTCGAATTCTACGATTTCACCCGAACAATGCAGGCCTACGGCGACATGATCTCCGACGACACGACGCTTGTCCTGACGACGGACAGCGATCTGTTCCGGTTCCTGCGCGGCATGCAGGGCGAGGCAAACCCAATCCGCGATCCGGGCAACGTCCCGGACGACGGTGGCGTGGCGTCAATCGGCAGGGCCCGGCCAGCGCAAAACCCCACGACGCCGATTGTGACACACTCAGATGTCGGTGTGGGCCGATAGTTTCGTGGCCAAAGAGCGTAATCATGAATTGAGGGCACCAAGCGGAAGCGGCAGCGGTCGACAGGCCGCTGCCCCCACAGGAAGACGACGGGGCGTCGGCGAAAGGCTGTTTACCCTTCCGAGCAAGACACCCCCACTTGATTTTCCTGCCCCTAACCTGCGTCAGCACCCGATGTCCGCCTGACTGGTAGGTGGATGGCAAGAGCTGGATCGCGACGAGGCGATGGCCTGCCTGCCCACGCTCGAAGACACGACATCCAGCGTCGCACCACGCAGCGTGAAGGATGATACGCCATGACAGCAGCCAAATATCTTACCGGGACGGCAGCAGAAACGACCGATCTTGAACGGCGCGTGCTGGCCCATGAACGGATCCTGCAAGCCTTGATCGCCTACATGGCCCGTACCGAGCCGCGTTTCGTCGATCACCTGCGAGAACGTTTCGTCGAGCCGATGAGTATGACCCGGCACGAACACGACCACCGCGAAACCGATGATTATGCGGAAGAATTCATTCGCGCCGTGATGCTCCTCGGAGAACCATCTGCGCCCAACGCGAAGGAGTTGGAAATGACGGACAAACAATCCATGCCGCCCAAAAGCAGAGGAGAAAAGGGGTCTTTCATGAACCGGCCAGCGCAGCGCGGTGGGGTTCAGGTATGGGAAAGAAACGGCATCTGGAAGGTGCAGGTCGATGGCAAATTCCGCGGCGACTACCACCAGAAGGAGCATGCTCTTGCTGCTGCGGCCTTGCACAGGCTGTCGCCCCGATGACCGGTCGCATTCATCCGACAGTCCCGCAGGACTTCGCAATCCAGGTGGCCGAGAACGAAGGCATGCCATCGAGATCGAATTTCAGGGGCTCCCCGCCACCGCCTGCGCCCACTCGACGCCTGACCGGAACGCTCACGCTTGGGCTATCGAAAACCCGCGCGGCAACCGGCGGACTCTGGTCCGCCAAGGAGCAAGCGGCGATGAGACATCCCCTCGCGAAGTTGATCGCGAGGACGGCAGGTACTCGCGCTTTGGCGATCTGGAGCGTGCCGACTATCTTGCGACGTCAGCAAGTGTGCCACTTGAAAGTTACCGGGGCGGCTTCGGAAACTGGTGTACGCGCCTCCTGGCTCCGGCGGGCGACGTCTGCCTGTCGACGGATGGCATCTTCCGCGACCCGGGTCAGCCTGATCCCGCGTCCCCTGGCGCGCAGCAGCACGCGGTTCAGGATCTGCCGTTCGAGACCCTCGTGTTTCTACAGGGCAGTCGGTACTGCGATACCGATCTTCTTTCAGAGGAGGCGTGGCGTCTTTTCGAGACCACGGATCCGGGATGGTCACGCGTTCAGGCGGTCTGCGATTTCGTGCATGGACATGTCCGGTTCGACTACATGCAGGCGAAAGCGACACGCACCGCCTCGCTGACAATGACCGAGCGGCAGGGCGTCTGCCGCGATTTTGCTCACCTCGCCATCGCTTTGTGTCGCTGCATGAATATTCCGGCGCGCTACTGCACCGGATACCTGAGCGACATAGGTGAGCCTTTGCCTCACCCGCCCGGGGACTTCGCCGCGTGGATGGAGGTTTTTCTTTCTGGAGAATGGCACACGTTCGATCCCCGGAACAACAAACCGAGGTTTGCAAGAATCCTGATCGCGCGCGGCCGTGATGCCGCCGATGTCCCTCTTACCCAGACATTCGGTCAGAACACTTTGACGGAATTCAAGGTCTGGACGGATGAATTGGCGTGACTGACCTCGGCTTCTTTGTCGATGCGCCATCGTAAAGCGGGTCTCCAATCCCCATATAAATAATACCGATGCCAAGCATCCCGGTCCGTCAGGGACGAGGAGTTGGCGCTGGCCAATCAAAGGATCGATGACATGTCTTTCAAGGACCTGACTGCCCGGGCTGCGGCCGCAATGAAGCCGAAGCCTGCGGAGACCGCAAAGACCCCTGCCAAGAAAAACGAGCCCAAGACCGCTGGCACGGAAGCGCCCGCGAAACCCAAGACGTCTTGAGGCGTACAAAGGCCGCGCCCCCAGTTCGGAATTAGAGCGCGGACCACCCGCAGCACCAAGGGAAAGGATTACGCCAATGGAAGAACTGACAAGCAAGACCGTTGCGGTTTTTTCCCGCCCGTTCACCGTTCCGGGCTTCAACGAAACGCTCCCGGCGGGAGAGTATGAGATCGAAACGGAATTGGTTTCACCTCCGGATCAACGAGATCCCGCTGCCTGGAGAGCCTCCGTCATGGTGAAGCTTCATCCCCGGACATCGCATCCGGGGCTTGCGCGGTCTCTGACCATTTCCCTTGCCGATCTGGACCATGCCCGCGCCAGGGACAAGCTTACCGGTAGGGCGTTGTCCGACTTCTTCCTTGAGGAAATGCTGGCTGATCCGATGGTGCGCCTCGTGATGGAGGCCGACGGGGTCTCTGCAGCACATCTGCGGCATCTCTATTCGGGGCTCCGGACATCCCAGTCTGACAGGGATGTCCTGGACCGGAACCCGGCGTGCCAAGGTGCAAGTGACATTGCGTCTATCCATGCTGCTGAAAACGAGGGCATGCCTCCACGACCGACAGGTCTGTCGGCTACGCGCACGAAAGTCGGCGCGGATTTGATATGATCGCTAAAAAAACCTCGGTCGACGTCGCATTTCCGGACATCGCCCACGGACGGGCCTTTGGCGACGTCCCTCGAGAGCGTCGTTGTCTGAGATGCGATGTTGTTTTCTGGAGTGAAGGCTTTGGAGAACGCATCTGTCGGCGCTGCAAGGGGTTGAACGCTTGGCGGAACTCCGTGCCCGATAGCTCCGGGTCATCGCGCCGCCGCTGATCCGCATCGACGTGCGCGCCGTCATCCTCGAACCACACTGGATCTCCATTTTGACCTGCCTCGACATCGTTCACACCACGACCTACCGATATCGCCACGAGGTCCCGCTTGGGCCGCATCGGTTGATGCTGCGTCCCCGAGAAACGCGGGAATTGCGGCTTCTCTCGCACACTCTCTCCATCACTCCGCCGGGGGCCGTGACATGGGCGCATGATGTGGCCGGCAACGCCATCGCCACCGCTGTCTTTGACGGCACGACAGATCGCTTGGTGATCGAGAGCCGCGCCAGCGTTGAACTGACCGCGCCAGACTGGCCGGTCTTTGCCATCGCTGGATCGGCGGCTCAGTACCCCTCTTATCTTTCCCGGTAGGACGTCCCCGTTCGCGGAACGTCTCCCCGGAGCGCCTGCAATGTGGGATGTCTGG
>NZ_JAUOQN010000091.1:0-9555 GCF_030547555.1 Salipiger sp. 1_MG-2023
CCGGCTGAAGATGCTGAAGCGGCAGATGTATGGTGCCGCCGGTATCGAACTCCTCCTCGCACGTCTCCAACATTCGGTATGAAGACGCCACAGAAATTGAGTCGGACCCAATGTTCCACGCCTGTCCTTGGGCAGAGTTCGGAGCCGATTGACAGGAAACGCTGCCGTGGTGACGGTCTGATCCTGATCGACCGGACATGATCGTGCCGCGCGGCATCGCGTCGCTCAAAAAACAGGCAGGTTCGAAGAGTGGTGATATTCGCCAGCCTTGAACACGCCATCCGGCAGCGGTAACGGGCCTTTTGCGCGCCTTTTCAGCGGCAATTCCGGCGCGACGGTCTGCGCAGGTTAAGTCCCTGTCAAAATTATACTTATCACCCGTCCGAGGTGCGACGCCCCCGGCTGTGCGGTGCGTTGATCCGCAAGGTATCACGATTTCCGATCAATTGTGATCTAGATATACAGTTTTGGGTTATACTCCGAGTCGTGCCACGGTCCCGTCCCAACAGGAGACCCCAATGGACGTCAAACCCAAACCGCACCGCACCAGCCATGCAGAGCTTACCGGGCTGTCCGCCCCGGAGGTCCGACAGGTATTGCGCGCCAACGCCTATTCCGGCCACACGGCAGGTCTGTGTACGGGGCGGTTGCAGTGCAATCTCGTCATTCTGCCCGCGGCGGATGGTGTGGATTTCGAGCGGTTCTGTCAGGAAAACCCGGTGTTCTGCCCGCTGATCGCCGCCTCTGCCCCGGGCGAGACCGGGTTTGCGGATCTCGGCGCGGATATCGACCTGCGCAGCGATCTGCCGCTGTATTTCGTCTATCGCCCCGGTCAGGCGGTCGAGCGGGTTCAGGACATCAAGGCGCTGTGGCGCGATGACTTCATGGCCTTTGCGGTGGGCTGTTCGTTCACCTTCGAGAATGCGCTGATGCGCGCGGGCGTCGAAATGCGCCATGTCACCGAAGACGTGACTGTCCCGATGTATCGCAGCAACATTGCCACCACCCCGGTGGGCCGTTTCGGCGGGCCTGCCGTGGTCAGCATGCGCCCGATCCCCAAAGAGCGCGCCGATGACGTGCGCCGCATCTGTCAGGCCTTTCCCCATGCCCATGGCGCGCCGGTGCATATCGGTGATCCGGCCGAGATCGGCATCACAGATATTGCCTCCCCCAACTGGGGCGCGGCGGTGCCGATCAAGGACGGCGAGGTGCCCGCCTTCTGGGGCTGCGGCGTCACCACGCAGGTCGCGCTGTCCAACGCCGCGCCCGAAATCGCCATCACCCACGCCCCCGGCGCCATGCTGATCACCGATGCGGACGAGGCCATGCCCACCGGCTTTGCCGCGCCCTGACACAACAACAAGACCACCCAACAAGGAGAGACCTCGATGAAATCCACCATCAGCCTGCTGAGCCTGACCATCGCCCTGACCGGCAGCGCCGCCTTTGCCGAAGAGCTTGCCGTCGTCGGCAGCTGGAGCGGCCTGCCGCTGCACAAGCAGTATGAAAAGCCGTTCTGGGAAGACAAGATGCCCGCCGCCAGCGATGGCAAGATCACCGCGGCGCTGACCACTCATGACCAGATGGGCATCGGCGGCGGCGACGTGTTCCGCATGCTGGGGCAGGGCGTGTTCGATGTGGGCATGACCGTTGCCGATTACGCGGTGGCCGATTCCGCCGCGCTCGAAGGCTTCGACGTGCCGCTGATTGCCACCGATGCCGCCGACGCCAAGGCCATGGTAGACGCCTCGCGCCCGCTGATGGACGAGATCTTTGCCGATGTGTTCAACGCAAAGGTTCTCGGCGTTGCGCCCTATCCGCCGCAGGTGGTGTTCTGCAACGCCGAGATCGGCTCGCTCGCCGATCTTGAAGGCAAGAAGGTGCGCGCCTCGGGCCGCATGACCGGCAAGCTGCTCGAAGCGCTAGGCGCCGAAGCCGTCAGCATCAGCTTTGGCGAAGTGCCCGGCGCGCTGCAAAAGGGCGTGGTCGATTGCGCCGTGACCGGGGCCGGATCTGGCTATAGCGCCGGTTGGTGGGAGGTCTCGACGCATCTGATGCCGATCCCGCTGGGCGGCTGGGATCCGGTTGTCACCGCGATGAACATGGACAAGTGGACTTCGCTCAGCGCCGAAGATCAGGCGCTGATCCAGACCGCCGTCACCGACGAGCTCGAAGCCCCCGCATGGGCCAGCGCGCAGGCCGCGCTTGCGACCGACGTCGCCTGCCTGACCGGTGAGGGCGAGTGCCCGACCGAAGCCCGCGGCATGACGCTGGTCGAAGCCACGGCGCAGGATCAGGAAACCGCGCGCAACATCCTTGTGACCGAGGTTCTGCCTGACTGGGCCGAGCGCGCCGGCGGCGACTGGGGCCAGCGCTGGAACGACACCGTGGGCGCTGCCACCGGCGTTCAGATCGATCTGAAGTAAGGGTCTGACATGACAACGCTCCTCTCGTTCCTGCGGATGCTGAACGAAAAGCTGGCGGTGGCCGCGGGTCTGCTGCTGCTGCTCAGCGTCTGCGTCACCCTTTACGACGTGATCGCCAGACCGTTCGGCATGTCTCTTGGCGGCACCGACGAGCTGTCGGGCTATGCCATGGCCGTGGTGACGAGCTGGGGCGTAAGCTACGCCCTGACCTGCCTTGCCCATGTGCGGATCGACATCATCCGCGCACGGGGAGGCACCGCGGTCAGGGCGTGGTTCGACGCCGTGTCGATCCTGTCGCTGGCGGCGGTGGCGGTCACGGTGGCCTATCGCGCCTGGCCGGTGCTGGCGAAATCCATCGCCAACAATTCCACCGCGAACACCACGCTGGAAACGCCGCTGTGGATTCCGCAATCGCTGTGGATGGCCGGTTGGCTGTGGTTCGCCCTGTCGGCGGTAATGCTGGCGGCCTGCGTCTGCCTGTTCCTTGTCAGCGGGCGCCATGACGACATCGAAGAATTTGCCGGATCGCGAGGCGAAGCATGATCCTTTTTACATCCGTCGGGCTGCTTGTGCTGCTCGCCCTGTCGATCCCGGTCGGCATCGTGCTGTTTCTGCTGGGCTTTGGCATCGACGCCCTGTTCAGTCCGTTTCCGCTGATGCGCGGATTGGGGCAGGTGGTCTGGTCGTCGTCCAATAGCGCGACCTTGATCGCCATTCCGTTCTTTGTGCTGCTGGGCGAGATCCTCGTGCGCTCCGGCGTGGCGCAGCGCACCTATGCGGCGCTGGAATCCTGGGTATCGTGGCTGCCCGGCGGGTTGATCCACGCCAATATCGCCACCGCCACGCTGTTTTCGGCGACCTCGGGCTCATCGGTGGCAACGGCAGCGACCGTCGCATCCGTGGCAACCCCGCAGGCCGAACGGCTGGGCTATGACCCCAAACTGTTTTCCGGCGCCATCGCGGCGGGCGGCACGCTGGGCATCATGATCCCGCCGTCGATCAACCTGATCGTCTACGGATTCCTCACCGAAACCTCGATCCCCAAGCTGTTTCTGGCGGGGCTGATCCCCGGATTTGCGCTGGCGCTGCTGTTCATGGTGGTCACCGCGATCTTTTGCATCATCCGCCCGTCGCTTGGGGGCCCCGGCATTTCGGCCACTTGGCAGAAGCGCATCAACGGGCTGGTGGATCTGGTGCCGCTGCTGGGGTTGTTCGGCGCCATCGTCGGGTCGATCTATGCCGGCTGGGCCACCCCGACCGAGGCCGCCGCCATCGGCGTTGCCATGGCATTCGCCATCGCCGCCACACAGCGCGCCATCACATGGGAGATGATCGTCGCCAGCCTCAAGGGCACGATCCGCACCACGTCGATGATCATGCTGGTGGTGATCGGGGCCTATGTGCTGAACTTCGTGCTGACCGCATCGGGCGTCAGCCGCGCGTTGCAGGAGTTCCTGCAAGGGCTGGGCCTTGGCGCGCTGGCAACGCTGCTGATCATCGTGGTGATGTATATCGTGCTGGGCTTCTTCATCGAGACCCTGTCGCTGATGGTTGCCACCATTCCGATCGTTGTGCCGATCGTCGAACAGCTGGGCTATGACAAGCTGTGGTTCGGCATCCTGATGATCATCCTTGTGGAAATGGCGCTGATCACGCCGCCCGTTGGCCTCAACCTGTATGTGGTGCAGGGCGTGCGCAAATCGGGCTCGCTGTTTGACGTTATGCTGGGGGTCATCCCTTACGCGCTGGCCATGCTGGTGATGGTGGGCTTGCTCATCGCGTTCCCGGCCATCGCGCTTTATCTTCCCGAACATATCTAGGACTTCTGAAATGCACGTCTCTTACCTTGGGCAAACCATGCCCCTGTCCGTCGACAGGCTGATTGTCGCCGGCTGGACCGGGCGCGACCACGCTGCCGTCCAGCACCATATCGACGAGTTGGCCGAGCTGGGCATCGCCCCGCCGTCGCAGGTGCCGCTGTATTACCGCGTCTCGAACGGGTTGCTCACGCAAGCCCCGGTGATCGACGTGCTGGGCGAGACCAGCTCGGGCGAGGTCGAACCATTGTTGATCCGTATGGACGGAAAGCTGTGGCTGGGGTTGGCGTCGGATCATACCGACCGGGAACTCGAAGCCTATTCGGTTGCCGCCTCGAAACAGGCCTGCCCCAAGCCCATGGCCGCCGAGGTCTGGGATTTCGACGAGATCGCTGCCGATCTGGACTCGCTGATCCTGCGCTGCGAGATCTTTGAGAACGGCGACTGGGTCACCTATCAGGACGGCACGCTGGCGGCGATCCGACCGCTGGCAGAGCTGATGGCGGGCACCGAATTTGCCGACGGTACCGCCATGCTCTGCGGCACGCTGGGGGCGATTGGCGGGGTGCGCCCTGCGGCCGAGTACCGGATGACGCTGCATGATCCGGCGCGCGAGCGCAGCATCACGCTGGAATACAGCGCCCGCATCCTGCCCATCGTGGCATGACTCCGCGCCCGCCCCATGATTTCAGCGCCCGCCGCGCGGCGCTGTGGCAGGCGCTGCAGGCCGATGCCATTCTGGTCTTCGGCTATGGCGATGCGTTGGGGGCGGGCAGCGCATCGCATGGGGCGATGCGCTATCTGACCGGCTGGAACAGCCACGAGGCGCAAAGCCTTGCGATCCTGACCCCAGAGGGCTGCCGCTTGCTGATCGGCAGCCCGTTCCTTGCACCGCCCACCGGGTTTGACGCCGCCGCTCTGCCTGCCAGCGGCTGGGGCGCAAGCATTGCCGCCCAGCTTGGCACGGCCCGCAAACTGGCAACGGTGGGCTTTGGCGAGATGCCGCAAGCGACATTTGAAAGCCTGCGCGCCGCGTTGGGGCCCGCCACACTGACCCCCGCCGATGCCATCCTGTCGCGTCTGCGGGCGATCAAGCACCGATCCGAGATTGCCGCGATGCAGGCCGGGGCGGCGCTATGCGACGATCTGTTCGACCGTCTGCCGCAACTGTTGCGCCGGGGCGAGCCGGTCTGGAAAACCCAGACCCGGCTTGAAACCCACGCGAAGCTTGAGGGCGCTGAATACTGCCGGACATGGCTGACGGTGCGCGCCGCGGCGGATCGCCCGCGCTATTGGCCCGAGGAAAACCGCGACACCCCGAAACACGGCGATCAGGTATTGTTCGGCCTCGCGCTGACCGTCGATGGCTATTGGGCGCATGGCATCCGCATGGGCGCGATGGGACAGATCACCCCGGATCACCAAACGCTCTGGCAGATCACCGAAGACGCGCTGATCGCCGGGCAAACCGCGCTGACACCGGGCCAGCTGGTGCAGGACGTCGAAGCCGCCATCTCGGATGTGGTCGTGCCGCGCAGCGCGCATTGGCCGGGTGTGCAGCGGTTTCGCGGTGGCCACGGGCTTGGCCTCTCTTACGAAGAGCCGGTATTGTCTGACGCCTTCCCCCAGCATTGGGGGCCGGAGGCATTTCGCGATTGCCCCCCCCCGCCGGTGGCTGTTGAATGCGCCATGATGTTAGAATTGCACCCCAATCTGTTCGTGCCGGGCCTTGGCGGCGCCGCGCTTGGCGAGATGATGCTCACCGAGCCGGACGGCGCGCGCCCCTTGCTGCACTTCCCCCGGCAGATGTTCGTGGTATGAGCCAGACCATGCAGCCAAAGGACCGGGCGCAATGACACTGGATCAGCTGATCACCTTTCTCTGGGTGTCGCGCCTTGGCGGTGTGCGCCGCGCCGCGCAGGAAATGAACATCTCGCAGCCCGCTGTATCCGGGCGCATCGCGGCGCTGGAACAATCCTTGGGCACGCGGCTGTTCGATCGCGCCCAACGCGGCGTGACCCTGACCAAAAAGGGCGTGTTGCTGCGGGATTATTCGGAAAAGATCCTTGATCTGGTCGAGGGCATCAAGGCCGACATCATCCCCGCCGAAGCCGAGGACAGCCTGCTGCGCGTCGGCGTCGCGGAAACCATCGTGCAGCTCTGGCTGCCGAAATTCCTGTCGGCGCTGTATGAATCCTATCCCAAGATCCGGGTCGAGATCGTTGTCGATGTCTCGGTCAACCTGCGCCAGCAACTGCTGGAACGCAACATCGACCTTGCGCTGCTGATGGGGCCGATCTCGGATTACACGGTCGACAATATCGACCTGCCCAAGGTGGCGCTGACCTGGTTCAAACCCGCCGGGCGCCCCGATCCGGATCTGCGCCATTCGCCCGTGGTGACCTATAATCGCAACTCCCGCCCTTACCGCGATCTGCGCCGCCAGATGATCGACCGCTATGGCCATTCCACCCAGCTGTTCCCGACCAGCTCCATTCACGCCGGGCTGGAGATGGTCGCAACGGGCATCGGCGTTGGGCTGTTCCCGCATCAATTCGCCGAGCAATTCGTCAAACAAGGCCGGATCGCGCCGTTCGATCCGGGCTGGAAGCTCGATGACCTCGGGTTCACCGCATCCTTTCTGGGCGATCCGCGCAACGAGCTTTGCGCCCGCGCCGCCAATATCGCCGTGGCCTGCGCCACGAATTATCTGAAAGAGTAGCCCAATGCCCAAAGCCTTCCCATGGTCGGCAGCGACCGCAATCGCCCGCCTGCAAGACGTTCAGACCCGCATCAAGACCAACGCGCCCGGCACGCAGCACGTCTATACCCACCTGTTCGATGAGCCCGCCGCAGACCTGCCAGACACCGCGCTCGCCGGTGCGCTGGTGTCGATCAAGGATTTGCTCGACGTCAAAGGCCACGTCACCCACGCGGGCACCACCTTCATGGGGGACAATGCCCCCGCGACCAAAGACGCCGACGTGGTGGCGGCCCTGCGCGCGCAGGGCTGCGTGCTGGTCGGGCATACCAACATGACCGAACTGGCTTATTCGGGGCTTGGCCTCAATCCGCATTACGGCACGCCGGAAAATGCGCTCTACCCCGGCTGCATTCCGGGCGGGTCGACCTCGGGCGGCGCGGTGAGCGTGGCGCAGGGGCTGGCGGATGTGGCCATCGGCACCGATACGGGCGGATCGCTCCGCATCCCGGCGGCGTTCAACGGCATCACCGGGTTCAAGCCCAGCCAGTCGAGCGTGTCTCAGACAGGCTGCCGCCCGCTGTCGCGCAGCCTAGACAGCATCGGCCCCATGGCGCGCGATGTCGCCACCTGCCGCGCCGTCTGGCAGGCCATTGCAACGGAGCAGGCCGACACGCTGGCGATCAGACCGGAATTCGTCATCCCCGAGAATTTCGGCATGGACGACCTTGATCCTGCGGTGCGCGCCGGGTTTGATGCGGCGGTGGCGCTGCTCCGCGAGGCGGGGTTCACAGTCAGCACGCACAGCTTCGCCGCGCTGGAGGCGATGAAATCCCTTGCCGTCTGGCAGTTTTCCTCCGTCGAAAGCCGCGCCGAATACGAAGATGCTTTCCAGACACGGTTCGACAGCCTTGACCCCCGCGTCGCCTCTAGGATGGCCCGCGCCGATGAGGCGACGGCCGTGAGCTACCGCCAGACCCTGAACCTGCGCAACGATTTGATCGCGGCTTTCGATGCGGAACTGGACGGGCGCGCGCTGCTGATGCCAACCGTGCCGATCCTGCCGCCCCGCTTTGACGCGGTGCAGGACGATGCGGATTTCGGGCGTATCAACCTGCAAGCCCTGCGCAACCCGACCATCGCCAATGTCATGAACGGGTGCAGCATTTCGCTGCCCTTTGCCCATGCGAGCGACACCATCGGGGTCATGCTGATCGCCTCAGGGCACAGCGATCCGGCCCTGCTGGATCTGGCCGAGCGCTGCGAAACGCTTTTTCAGGCCGATGCTGTTGAAAAACTCGTCGGAGATTTGCTGCTCGGAGGGACGGCGTAGTGGCCGTCGGGGAATTTCCTGCCTGTTTGAGGCGCGCGCGTTTTGGCTTTCTCAGCCAACCACCGTTGCTCGGGGCATCTCGGGGTTGAGCTTGGCCAATTTCCGGAGGTTCTGGGTAATCGCTGCCAGCGTAAATTCGTCTTTCATGCCCAACGGCCCTCTTAACCGCAGACGGGTGAGGCCAAGAATGCGTTTCAGGTGCGCGAAGAGCATTTCGACCTTCTTGCGCCGTCTCATAGCCGTCTCGTTGAGAGGTGACGCTGTGCAGGTTCGGGCGAAGTCCCGCACGATCTCGAACTTGCCGCGCTGCAGGCTGCGCGTTTCGCTGTTCGGGCAGCACTGCGCCTTCAGCGGGCAAGACTGGCAGTCGGCTTTTACAGCGCGATACCTACGAGGCTTCATCTCGGTCGATAGGCGCGCCGGATCGGAGTAGTTTCGCCGCGCATGCCGCAGGTCCTTGCCTTCAGGGCAGATGTAGCGGTCATTCTCTTCATCCCAGGTGAAGTCGGAGCGAGACAGGGTGCCATCCGTGCGCTCGCCTTTGTCTATGACGGGGATGAAGGGCAGGATTTTTCGCTTCAGGACGATCTCGACCAGGCTTTCTTCTGATCCATAGGCCGTATCCGCGACCAACCAATCCGGGCGAATGTCGAAGCGCTTAGATGTGCGGTCCAGCATGATGAGCGTTGAGCCGACCTCGGCTTGCCGCACCGAAGGGTCGCCTCGACATCTATGATGATCCCGTGATCCGTGTCGATCAGGTAATTGTCTGAATAGGCGAAGAAAGCAGGCCCCTTGCGCGCTGCCGTCCATTGGCTGGTAGAATCCGCATGGTGTCAATCGGTTCTGAAAGGGGATCTGGTTTAAGCTCTGAAAGCGGGGCCGCTTTTCGGGTCTCAAGCTGGCCCGACGCGGCGCAGCTTTCAGGTGGCGCAGCCGCTTTTCGGGCCAGCTTGCTTGAGCTCAGGCGCGGTTCTTGAAGCGCCAGATCTCGTTGCCGGTTTCGAGGATCTCGCAGTGGTGAGTGAGACGGTCGAGGAGCGCGGTCGTCATCTTGGGATCGGCGAAGACGGTGGGCCATTCATCGAAGGCCAGGTTGGTCGTGACGATGACCGAGCTGCGCTCGTACAGGCGGCTGATCAGATGAAAGAGGCGCTGGCCGCCGGTCTGGGCAAAGGGCAGATAGCCGAGCTCGTCAAGGATCAGGAAGTCGAGGCGTCCCAGCAGGTCGGCTGTCCGCCCCTGTCGGTCGGCGCGGGCTTCGGCGTCGAGCTTGTT
>NZ_JAUOQN010000092.1:0-9354 GCF_030547555.1 Salipiger sp. 1_MG-2023
GTACCCGGTGCTGTGTGGGGGTCTGGGGGGGGGGTTTTTTTTTAACACCCAGGGGGGGTGTTTCCATACGGGGGGCGCGGCCCCCTCAGGTTTTGGCGTCGCCCCGTTGGGGGGCCACCCCACCGGCCGGGGGATGTCATCCCCCGGACCCCCTGACAGCCTTTTCGGCAAGATGAAGGGCGCAGGCCTGCTCCCTGAGCCTGACGAACACTGGAGACCGGAATGATTGCCTTTCTTATCAAACGAACCGCAAATGCGGCCTTCGTCATGCTTGCGGTGGCGCTGCTGGCCTTCGTGATCTTCCGTTTCTTTGGTGATCCGGTCGAAATGATGGTGAACGAACAGGCCACCCTGCAGGACCGCATCGAACTGCGCGAACGGCTGGGTCTGAACGACGGTTTCGTCACCCAGTACACCCGGTTTGTCACCAACGCGGTGCAGGGCGATTTCGGGATTTCCTATCGCAACCAGCAAGACGTGATGGTGCTGATCAAGGAGCGTTTCCCGGCGACCTTCGAGCTGGTGCTGGTGGCCACGGTGATCTCGCTGGTGGTCGGTATCCCGGCGGGGGTGATCACGGCCGTCTATCGCGACAGCGGATTGGCCAACACGCTACAGTTGGGCTCAATCATCGGCGTGTCCTTGCCAAGCTTCGTGGTGGGCATCCTGTTGATCCTTGCTTTCTCGGTTTCGCTTGGCTGGCTGCCGGCCTTCGGACGGGGCGAGACGGTGGACATCGGATGGTGGTCGACCGGGTTGCTGACGCCCTCGGGCCGCGCCGCGCTGGTGCTGCCGGCGGTCTCGCTCTCGACCTTTCAGGTGACGCTGGTGATGCGACTGGTGCGCGCCGAGATGCTGGAGACCCTGCGCGCCGATTACATCAAGTTTGCCCGTGCTCGCGGCGTGCCGACCAGACGCGTGCAATGGCGTCACGCGCTGCGCAACTGCCTGATGCCGGTGATCACGCTGACCGGTATGCAGATCGGCAACCTGATCGCCTTCGCGCTGGTGACCGAGACGGTGTTTCAATGGCCCGGCATGGGGATGCTGTTCATTCAGGCGGTGACCTTTGTCGATCTGCCGGTAATGGCGGCCTACCTGCTGATCGTTTCGTTGATTTTCGTCGTCCTCAATACGCTCGTCGATATCACTTACGCCTGGGTCGATCCGCGTCTGCGCGACGACAGCGCCCGTGGCAATGGCTGAACCGGAGACCCCCATGGACAACCCACTCCCCCTGAACCCGACACCCGCCTTGCAACGCCCTTCGCGGCTGACCCGTTTGCGCGAAAGTGACCTGTGGTTTTCCTTCTGCGCGCATCCTTCGGCGATCTTTGCCGCTGCGCTTTTGGCATTGGTGGCGCTGACTGCTTTCCTTGCCCCGTGGATCACCCCGCAGAACCCCTATGATCTGGCGGCCTTGGAGCTTTGGAATTCCGAGATCCCGCCGATCTGGGAGGCGGACGGCCAATGGCCCTATCTGCTGGGCACCGACACGCAGGGGCGCGATATCCTTTCGGCGGTGCTTTACGGCTCTCGCATCTCACTGATCATCGGTTTCGCATCGGTCATGCTGGCGCTGGCCGTAGGGCTCGCGCTGGGGCTGGTCGCTGGTTATTTCGGTGGCTGGATCGACAACGTGATCATGCGGGTGGGCGATGTTTTGTTGTCGATGCCTTTTATCCTGATTGCCATCCTGATCACTGCCATTGCCAGCGCCTCGCTGCCCACGGGCCTGAAGGACGTGCTTGCCGCCCCGATCCTGATTTTTGCCATCGCGGTGCCGTCATGGGTGCAATATGCCCGCACGGTGCGGGCCTCGGCCATGGTCGAGGCAAAGAAGGAATACGTACAGGCGGCCAAGCTGATCCGGGTGAAAGCCTGGCGGGTGATGCTGCACCACATCCTGCCCAACTGCCTGACGCCGATCCTGGTGGCGGCGACGCTGAACTTCGGACTTGCCATTTTGTCGGAGGCGACCCTGTCCTTTCTCGGGGTAGGCATGCCGCCAGACCAACCGTCACTCGGCACGCTCATTCGCATCGGCAACCAGTACCTGTTTTCCGGCCTGTGGTGGATCGTGGTTTTCCCGTCGATCCAGCTCTGCCTGATCGTACTCTCGGTCAACATGATCGGCGACTGGCTGCGCGACGCACTCAACCCCAAACTGCGGTGACTTTCATGACTTCCAAGACCATTCAAAACGTTCGCCCGATGGGCGGCCCGGCCACCGACCTGCATATTGCGGATGGCGTGTTTGTCGCGCAGGCACCGGAAGGGGCCGAGGTGATCGACGGCGGCGGGCGCATCATGATCCCCGGCCTGATCGAGGCGCATACGCACCTGGACAAGTCGCTGCTTGGCCTGCCGTGGTATCGCAACGAGGTTGGCCCGCGTCTGATCGACAAGATCGACAACGAGCGCGAGGTGAAGGTTTCGCTCGGGCTTGATCCGCAGGTTCAAAGCGAACGTCACGCCATTCTCGCCATGTCGCACGGTTGCACCCACATCCGCAGCCATGTCGATGTCGATACCCACCACGGGCTGGCCGGGATCGAAGGCGTCATGGCCACGCGCGAAAAGCTGGCCGGGATGGTTGATATCGAAATCGTGGCCTTCCCGCAGTCGGGCATGATGACCCGTCCTGGCACCGCCGAACTGATGGATGAGGCGCTGGCGATGGGGGCCGATCTGGTCGGGGGCATCGATCCCTGCGGCATGGAACTGGATCCCAAGGGGCATCTGGATACGGTGTTCGCGCTGGCCGAGAAGCACGGCAAGCCGGTGGACATTCACCTGCACGAACGCGACGCGCTTGGCTGGTTTTCGATGGAACAGATCATCGAGCGCACCATTGCACTGGGGATGCAGGGCAAGGTGGCGATTTCCCATGCCTTCTGTCTTGGTGCGGTGGATCGCGCCTATGTGGCTGGCTTGCAGGAAAAACTGGCCGAACATCGCATCCACATCCTGACCACCGCGCCGGCCTCGGCCCCGGTGCCCGCGGTCAAAGAGCTGAAGGCGCTTGGCATCCTTACCGGCGCGGGCTGCGACGGCATCCGCGACACATGGGGGCCTTATGGCAATTCGGACATGCTGGAAAAGGCGATGCAGATCGGCATGCGCAACAATCTGCGCCGCGATGACGAGGTGGAACTGGCGCTGGAAATCTGCACCTCTGGCGGGGCGGCGATCATGGAGGTCGAGGGCTACGGGTTGCAGGTGGGCTGCCGCGCCGATTGCGTGCTGGTCGAGGGCGAGACGCTGGCCGAGGCGGTCGTCACCCATGCCCCGCGCAAGCTGGTGCTCAAGGGCGGAACGGTCACCGCCCGCGACGGCGCTTGCGTGATCGAGGCACCGTGATGCAGGGGCGCACGCTTCTTTCGGCCCGCTGGGTCATTGGTCATCAAGGCGGGCGCCACGCGGTGCATGAGCATGGCGTGGTGGTGATTGAGGGATGCGACGTGCTGCATGTGGGCACCAGTTTCGAGGGCGAGGTGGCACGGCGGATCGACTATGGCGAGGCGGTGATCTCGCCCGGCTTCATTGATCTTGATGCGCTGTCCGATCTCGACACCACGATCCTGGGCTTCGACAACGGCCCGGCGTGGAAAAAGGGCCGGGTCTGGCCCGAAAGCTACATCGCGCGCGGCCCCTACGAGATGTATGACCCCGAGGAACTGGCATTCCAGAAACGTCACGCCTTTGCGCAGCTTATCCGCAACGGCATCACCACGGCGCTGCCCATAGCCTCGCTATTCTACCGCGCATGGGGCGAGACCGTCGCGGAATTCGACGCCGCCGCCGCCGCTGCCGCAGACCTCGGGCTGCGTGTCTACCTTGGCCCTGCCTATCGCATCGGCGGTCAGGTGACGGACGGTGTTGGCAATATCCGCGCGGTCTTTGACGAGGCGCGCGGGTTGCAGGGGCTGGCCGATGCCGCCGAGTTTGCCGGGCGCATCGACGGTATCTCTGGCGATCGCATCCGCGCGATGTTTGCCCCAGACCGGATCGAGACCTGCACCGAAACGCTGCTGCAACGCACCGCCGAGATCGCCGCCGAGATGGGCGCCCCGGTGCGCCAGCATTGCAGCCAGTCGCCCACCGAGCTGCGGTTGGTGCGCGAACAGCATGGCTGCGCGCCGATCGAGTGGTTGAGCCGCATCGGCGCTTTGCGCCCGAACTGGTTGCTGCCGCATGGCACACAGGCCACCGCGGCGGAATTCGACCTGATCGCCGGGGCAGGTGCCACGCTGGTGCATTGCCCGTTGGTCTCCGCGCGCCATGGTGGACTGCTGAAAAGCTTTCCGAAAGCCCGCGCCAAGGGGATCAACATCGGTCTCGGCACCGACACCTACCCGGCAGACATGATCCTCAACATGCAGATCGGCATGATGATGGCCCGCGTGTCAGACGGCATGGAAGCGATCCGCTCCGAAGATATGTTCGATGCCGCCACCCTTGGCGGCGCGCGGGCGCTCAACCGCGCTGATCTGGGCCGCCTTGCGCCCGGTGCCAAGGCTGACATCGCGGTGATCGACCTGAGCCACAGCTTGCAAACCCCCGATCCGGTCCAGACGCTGATGACCGGGGCAAGTGGCCGCGACGTGCGTGATGTCTGGATTGACGGGCGGCAGGTGATGGCCGACGGCGTGATCCCCGGCGTCGATGCGGCGACAGACGCCGCCCGCGCCCAGGCCCAGTTTGACGGGCTGATCGCCAAATACCCAGACCGCACCGCCGGTCACCCGCCGCTGTCCGAGATCTTCACCCCCAGCTACGAGAGGGCCACGCCATGAACGATGTCGTTCTCGACGTGCAGAACCTGCGCGTTGAATTTCCCACCCGAAAGGGTGTGCTGACCGCCGTTGACGATATCTCGCTGCAAATCCGCCGCGGCGAGATCCTTGGCGTGGTTGGTGAATCCGGTGCCGGCAAATCAATGACCGGCATGTCGATCCTTGGGCTGCTAGAGCCGCCGGGGCGCATTGCCGCCGGGACCATTCACCTGTCTGGCGACCGGATAGACAACCTTGATGACCGGGCCATGCAATCCGTGCGCGGCCGCCGCATCGGTGCGATCTTTCAGGACCCGCTGACCTCTCTCAACCCGCTGTTCCGGGTCGGCGATCAGCTTATCGAGACCATACGGTTGCACACCGACCTCGACAAATCCGCCGCCCGCGAGCGCGCCAAGGAGCTGATGCGCGAGGTCGGAATTCCGGCAGTGGAAGAGCGGATTGACAGCTACCCGCACCAGTTCTCTGGCGGTATGCGGCAGCGGATCGTGATCGCCTTGGCGTTGTGTGCCGAGCCCGAACTGATCGTGGCCGACGAGCCGACCACCGCGCTCGACGTGTCGATACAGGCGCAGATCACCGCGCTGTTGAAGCGGCTGTGCCGCGAGCGGGGCACGGCGGTGATGCTGGTGACGCATGACATGGGGGTGATCGCCGAAACCGCAGACCGGGTTGCGGTGATGTATGCTGGGCGTTTGGCCGAGATTGGCGCCGTGGACGATGTGGTGCGGCGTCCGCAGCATCCCTACACCACCGGGCTCATGGGCTCGATCCCGTCGCTGCGCCACGACGTAGAGGAATTGCAGATGATCCCCGGCTCGATGCCGCGGCTCAACGCCATCCCGCAGGGCTGTGCCTTCAATCCGCGCTGCGCCCATGCCGGGCCGCGCTGCCGCGCCGAGGTGCCGAAGATTGCGTGCGAAGAGACCACCGGCGCCGCCTGCTGGCTGGCGCAGACCGGCACTGTCGATCAAGGAGAAGCCGCATGACCCTGCGCAGCAATGCCATCCTCGAAGTCGACGCGCTGGAACGCCGCTTCGACGTCTCCGCGCCTTGGCTCAACCGCCTGATCGAGCGCAAGCCGCGCAAGACCCTGCGCGCCGTCGATGGCGTCGATTTTGTCATCCAGCGCGGCCAGACCCTCGCCTTGGTGGGCGAGTCGGGCTGTGGCAAGAGCACCATCGCCAAGCTGGTCACAGGGCTGCACGCGCCCTCGGGCGGCAGCATCCGCTTCCACGGAGACCGCGACCGGCTGCAGATGATCTTTCAGGATCCTTTTGCCAGCCTCAACCCGCGCTGGCGCGTCGCCCGGATCATCGCCGAACCGTTGCGCACGCTCAAGCCCGACACCCCCGAGGCCGAGGTTTCGGCCCGCGTTGACGAGCTTTTGCGCACCGTGGGATTGGCGCCCGCAGATGGGGTGAAGTTCCCGCACGAGTTCTCTGGCGGCCAGCGGCAACGGATTTCCATCGCCCGGGCGCTGGCGGGCGAGCCCGAGTTCCTGGTCTGTGACGAACCGACGTCGGCGCTTGATGTGTCTGTTCAGGCGCAGGTGTTGAACCTGATGAAACGGCTGCAAAAGGAGATGGGGTTGACCTATCTCTTCATCAGCCATGATCTGAGCGTGGTGCGCCACATGGCCGATGTGATCGCGGTGATGTACCTTGGCCGCATCGTCGAGATCCAGCCAACCGCCGATCTCTTTGCCAATCCGCTGCACCCCTATACCCGGCTTCTGCTCGACACGATTCCGGATCTCGACGCACCTCGGCGCGACCGCAGCCCGATGGGGGGCGAGGTGCCATCGCCGGTCTCGCCGCCCTCGGGGTGCAGCTTTCACCCGCGTTGCCCGCTGGCTTTTGATCGCTGCAAGTCCGAACGCCCCCAGCGCAATCCCAAGACCCACAACCGCCGTGTCGCATGTTTTGCGGCTGACGAAGGAACCCAAGATGTACAATGAAACCTTCCTGCGCCGCGCCATTGAAATCTCGGCTCAGGCGCTTGAGACCCCCGGCACCGAACCGTTCGGCGCGGTGATCGTCAAGGACGGGCAGATCGTTGGTGAGGGCATCAACCGATCAAAGATGAACCACGATCCGACATCGCATGGTGAAACCGAAGCGATCCGGGATGCCTGCCGCCATCTCGAAACGGTCGATTTGCGCGGTTGTGAACTTTACTCCAGTTGTGAGCCCTGCGCGCTCTGCGTGGCTGCGATGAACATCGCCGGGATCACCGCCCTTTACTACGCCGCTGACATGGCGCAGGCCGGTGACGCCATCGCCGATCTGCCCGAGGCCGCGCGCTTTCCGGTGGATGTCGAGCGGTTAACTCATGAGTGCGGGCACGCGGTCGCGGAGCGTTTCATGCCTTCCGAACAACATCTGGACGCAGAGGCCACGAAGATCCTGAAGGATTGGGCAGGCCACGCACGATCGCAGGTCTGAAGGTTTGGCTGCTCTGCCTTAACCTGAATTCCAATGGCGACTGTATCCTTCAGGGATCTCTGGGTTCACCTAGATCTCATCGATCTCAAATACCCATTCGCCAAGGTCGATCTGGTTTTCGATGAGTCGCTTGATCCAGTCGTCGATCTCGTGTGGCTCGAAAATACCGCACTGGGCCAAGGCGCGGCGCATGTCTATCTGCTCGCCAAGAAAAGTCAGCACGACAGCGGAGGCTGCGGGTTTGCGCCCTCGACGCTTGGAGCCTCCGGTTTGCACACCGCGCAGGTGGCCGGGGCAGGGCGCATAGGACGGATACAGTATCAGCTGCGTGATTGAGCTGGCGCTTAGAACGTCATGTTCGATGATGTGGATGCGATGCCCCAGATGGAAAGCGAAGCCTTCATACTTCCCGACAAATCGCGCGCGGACTTGCTGGGGGTCGACTCTAACCTCGATATTCTTCCACAGATAGCGGCCGTCTTGCTCGGTTATCACGCACAGCGAGCGTGTGATCCGACCCGGATAGCCAAACGTATAGGAATAGCGGAAATACCAGCCGGTATAGCGCGTCATCTCGCCAGAGAGGCGGTGCAATTTTTCTATAGCGTCCAGATGTTGTGGCGGCGCAGCGGGACGTTTCAGCGGTTTGCGCAGTGAGATGAGACCGGCAAAGCGTGTGGGTCCATCAATAGCTCCGACTCGGTGACGCCGAAGAAGTCGCAGATGCGCCGCATGTTGTGACGCGAGGGACGCACCGAGCCGGCGAGATACTTGTTGAACTGCTGGCGGTTGATGTCGACACGCCGGCAAACCTCGGCGATCGAAGGAAGCAGGCTGCAGGCGAAGCCCAGATTGGTCGGGAAATGGGCATCGTTCCTGCCGCCTATCGCATACTGAAGCACAAAGAGTGTCAAGAGATACAGGAGTGCGAAGTTGCCGGAGCGCTGAAAGGCGCGTTTACTTACGCCGAATTGCAAGAATTGCGATCTGGTCCTCCATGAAAATCGTCACCAAGTTCTCTCATGCCGTGCGCGAGATCGAACATACCGAGATCACACTGCCGGACGGCACCCGTCTGGCCGTGTGTATTTGGATACCCGAAGGCGCCGAAGCGGCACCTGTGCCCGCGATCCTCGAATATCTGCCGTATCGCAAAAATGACGGGACGCTCGCGCGCGATTAGGGGCGCGCGCCATATATCGCCGGTCATGGCTATGCCTATGTGCGGGTCGATATTCGCGGCACTGGCGAATCCGAAGGCGTGATGGAGGATGAATACACCGCCTCCGAGTTGCAGGATGGCTGCGACATCAACGCGTGGCTGTCCAATCAGGATTGGTGCGATGGCAATGTGGGTATGGTTGGTATCTCTTGGGGCGGGTTCAACGGGTTGCAGATCGCGCCTTCAGCCTCCGGCGCTGAAGGCGATTGTCACGCTCTGCTCGACTGATGACCGCTATGCCGATGACATCCACTATCTGGGCGGCACGATGCTCTGCGAGCAGATCAGCTGGGCCGCGACGATGTTTTGCTACAACAGCGTGGCCCCCGATCCCAGACATGTGGGAGAGCGCTGGCGCGACATGTGGAGGGACCGGCTGAAGGGCAGCGGGATCTGGCTGAAGAACTGGATGGAACATCAGACGCGCGACGCGTTCTGGAAACACGGCTCGATCTGCGAAGATTATTCAACGGTGCAGGTGCCTGTCTACGCGGTTTCGGGCTGGGCTGACGGCTATCCGCGCACGGTGTTTCGTTTGATGGAAAATCTGAGCGGCCCCAAGAAAGGGCTGGTCGGACCTTGGTCGCATAGATACCCCCATATCGGCGCGCCGGGCCCGGCGATCGATTGGCTGGGCGAAGAGCTGCGCTGGTGGGATCAGTGGCTTAAAGGCTGCGAGACCGGGATCATGGACGAGCCACAGCTGCGTCTTTTCATGCAGGACCACGCGAAGCCCCAAGGCAGCTACGAAATGCGCGAAGGCCGCTGGGTCAGCGAGCCGTCCTGGCCGTCGCCGAATATCGCTCGGGTTGGGGCTGTACCGGTAACAGGTCTCGCTGACCTGGAAGGTCCGACAGGCCAGCGCGATGCTGACGCCCTTCATCGC
>NZ_JAUOQN010000093.1:0-9161 GCF_030547555.1 Salipiger sp. 1_MG-2023
TGATCTCCTTCTCGTCGAAGATCAGCAGACTGCAAATCATAGCTTATGTCAGTCTCCGAATTTCGGGGGGTAGCTCACTCAATCGGTGAAGGATTCACATGAAGAATCCATCCAGTTAGACGAACTGCATGAGCAAACTCAAGCCCGCTCGCTACCGCACGACGAAATGGTCCACCTACAACGATGCGCTCAGGAAGCGGGGGTCGTTGCTGATCCACTGCCCGGCAGGACATACCTGCATGTGCGAGAGGGTGGCTGGACAAGGAGATTGCCTGGCACGCGCCACATGAAGGCCGCCCTGGGCGCCCACCGGTGTTCTCGAATGCGGCCATTCAGTTCTGCCTGTCCACTGCCCGGCAGGGTATTGTACAACAATGTCCCGCGAGGGGATCAAGGTGCTGTTCAAGCTGCCGCTCAGACAGACTGCCGGGATGGTCGCCAGTCTGCTGTGGCTCGCGGGGCTGGACTGGCCCGTTCCGGACTACTCGACCCTGTGCCGTAGGCAAAAGACCCTCAAGGTGCAAATCCGGTATCGCCGTGCCACTGAACCTATTGGTCCCCTCTCGGGCATTTCTTTGCAATACCCTGCCGGGCAGCGGACAGGCACAATTGGATTGCCACAGATCTGCTTTTGATCTTGACCCCGCTACGGCTTCGTATTCCAAGCATCCCATGGCACAGGCACAGCTTTCCATCGACCTCGCCGCGATCCGCGCCAACTGGCGCGCGCTCGCTGATTTTTCCACCGGCGAAGCCGCCGCCGTGGTCAAGGCCAACGGCTATGGCCTTGGCATTGGCCGCGTCGGCCCGGCACTAGCCGCCGAAGGCGCGCGGCGCTTCTTCGTTGCCATGACCGACGAGGGCGTGACGTTGCGCCGCGTCCTTGGCCCCGGCCCCGAGATCAACATTCTTGGTGGCCACATGGCGGGCGATGCGGATCAGATCCGCGATGCCGATCTGACGCCGATGCTCAATTCCATCGACCAGATGCTGCGCCATGTCGAGGCGCTGCCGGGGCATCCCTTTGGCGTCCAACTTGACAGCGGCATGAACCGGCTGGGCATGGAACCGGCCGAATGGGCCGCCCTGCGCGACATCGCGCTGGCCCAGTCGCCGCGCCTGCTGATGTCGCATCTTGCCTGCGCCGACGAGCCAGATCATGGCATGAACGCCTTTCAGCTGCGCACCTTCCGCGAGATGACCGATGGCACCGGCGTGCCGCGCTCGCTGGCGGCGACGGGCGGCATCCTGCTGGGCCCCGACTATCATTTCGAACTGACCCGCCCCGGCATCGGCATGTACGGCGGTATGCCGTTTGCCGATGCGCTGCCGGTGGCGACGCTGGCGCTGCCGGTGATCCAGACCCGCGACGTCTCGCCTGGCGAGGCGGTGGGCTATGGCAATGCATGGGTCGCGCGGGTGCCGACAAGGGTGGCGACGATCTCGGCGGGCTATGCCGATGGCATCCACCGGGCGCTGGCCGCCAAGGGCTATCTCTGGGCGGGAAATTCCCGCTGCAAGATCCTTGGGCGGGTGTCGATGGACCTGATCACCGTCGATGTCACCGCGTTGGAGCAAGTGCCCGATGCGCTGCACCTGCTGGGCCCGAAACAGGGCGTCGATGCGGTGGCCGACGCCATCGGCACCATCGGCTACGAGGTGCTGACCGGGCTCGGCAGCCGCTACGCCCGGACCTATACCGGCGCATGAGCCCAACCCTGCCTCTTGCGCTGCTGGGCCGCGCCGTGCTGACGGCGCTGGCTTCGGCGGGGCGCGTCGCCATCTTTGCAGGGCAGGCGCTGGCGCATATCGTCAAGCCGCCGCTCTATCCGCGTGAGATCGCGCTAGCGCTGCTGCATGTCGGCTGGCTGTCGCTGCCGGTGGTCGGGCTGACGGCGATCTTTACCGGTGCGGCGCTGGCGCTGCAGATCTATTCCGGCGGCGCGCGCTTCAGCGCCGAGGCCGTGGTGCCGCAGATCGTCGCCATCGGCATGGTGCGCGAACTGGGGCCGGTGCTGGTCGGGCTGATGATCGCGGCGCGGGTGACATCGAGCATCGCCGCCGAGATCGCCACCATGAAGGTCACCGAACAGATCGACGCGCTGACCACCCTGTCGACCAACCCGATGACCTATCTTGTCGCGCCGCGCCTGCTGGCGGCGCTGATCACCGTGCCGCTGCTGGTGGCTTGCGGCGATGTGATCGGCATCATGGGCGGCTATCTGGTGGCGACAAAATCGCTGGGCTTCAATCCGGCCGCCTATCTGGTCAACACCATCAGCTTTCTCGAACCGCTGGATATCCTGTCCTCGCTTGCCAAGGGCTGCGCTTTTGGCGGCATCGCGGCGCTGATGGGCTGCTATTTCGGCATGAATTCGGGGCGCGGCGCGCAGGGCGTGGGCCGCGCCACCAAAGGGTCGGTCGAAGCCGCTGCCGTGCTGATCCTTGCCGCCAACTTCGTGCTGACGGGGCTGTTCTTCTCGCTATGATCTGCATGTCGTCTACACCCGAAGGGCTCGCGCCATGATCCTGCTGAACGGCGTCCGGAAAGCATTTGGCGACAAGCAGGTATTGCGCGGCGTCGATCTGCATGTGGCCAAGGGCACCTCGATGGTGATCATCGGCGGCTCTGGCACCGGCAAATCGGTGCTGCTCAGGTGCATCCTTGGGCTGGTCGAGCCTGACGCGGGAACCATCGCCGTCGATGGCCACGACATCCATGAGGGCGACCGCGACGCCTTTCTGGCCCGTTTCGGCATGCTGTTTCAGGGCGCCGCGCTGTTCGATTCGCTAAGCGTCTGGCAGAACGTCGCCTTTCGCCTGCTGCGCGGCTCGCTGCGCCGCCCCAAGACCGAAGCGCGCGAAATCGCCATCGAAAAGCTGCGCCGCGTCGGGCTGACGCCGGATGTCGCCGATGCCTTTCCGGCCGAGCTGTCGGGCGGCATGCAAAAGCGCGTCGGGCTTGCCCGCGCCATTGCCGCCGACCCCGAGATCATCTTTTTCGACGAGCCGACCACCGGGCTTGACCCGATCATGGCCGGGGTGATCAATGATCTGATCCGCGAGATCGTCACCGAGATGGGCGCCACCGCGATCACCATCACCCATGACATGAGCTCGGTGCGCGCCATCGCCGATACCGTCGCAATGCTGCATGAGGGCACCCTCAAGTGGACGGGCCCGGTGGCCCAGATGGACGCCGCGCCCGACCCCTATCTGCAACAATTCATCCACGGGCGCGCCACCGGCCCGATTGCCGCCGTGAGGTAACCCGATGTTCGAACCCAGCCCCCTGCTGCTTGCCTTCCTGATCTTCAAGCGCTTTGTCTTTCTGGAACTGATCGCCGCGCTGGCGCTGGTGCGGGTGCTGCGCGCCTCTGGCCCATCGCGCCTTGCCGCTCTGGCGGCGCTGGTGCTGGCGGTGCTCGGCTGCGCGGTGCTGCTGGCACCGATGGCGGGCACGCCGCAAGGAGCGCTTTACGCCTCGGCGGCGCGGCTGATGGCGATGGGCAGCGGCATGATCCCCCTGCTCGTGCCATCGCTCTTTCTGGCGATCAGCGCCTACCTGCCGCGCCGTGACCAGCGCGGCCTCGACTTTGCCCATATCGCCCTGCTGTGGCTGCTCATCGGGTTGTGGATCGCCAGCCGATTCTTCTGAACATGACCGCCTTTCGCAAGAGCCGTCTCGACGTGCTCAGGATCGCGAATCTGGCGCTTTTGCTGCTCTATCCGGTGGCATGGGCTGCGCCCTTGATGCGCGCGGGGCTACTGCCGCTGTTCGGGCTGCACGAAATCAGCGTGCTGAGCGGCATTGCCGCGCTGTGGCAAAGCGATGCGGCGCTGGCGATGCTTGTGGCGCTGTTGGCGCTGATCGTGCCGTGGACCAAGACGCTGACGCTCAGCCTCGTGCAATCCGGCAAGCTGCCACGCCGGCTGCTGCCCTTGCTGGGGGTGCTGAACAAGCTGGCCATGGCCGATGTGTTCCTCGTGGCGATCTACATCACCCTTGCCAAGGGCATCGGTGTCGGGCGGATCGAAACCGCGTGGGGGCTGTATCTGTTCACCGGCTGCATCCTTGCCTCGCTGGCCATCTCCTGGGCGGAAACGCGCAGAGGCTGATCTGACCGTCGCAACATTTCGGGCCTGAGGCCACACCCCGCCCTGCCCCTGGCGAGGACGTAAGGTCAAAAAAATTTCCGAGTTATGCACCCTTTGGCATATAATGATGGGTAAGCATTGGTTCGGTTAAATTGTTTTACAGGGGGTACACATCATGACGTCATCGTTTCGCGACGCTGGGCTGGCCATCCAGTTCGTCATGCAAAGGCTCGCTTTTGTTCTGGTCATCGCTCTTGGGGTCGGGCTGTCGGCCTATTGTCTGTCCGCCGCATTCGAGCTGGTGCCATGGCTGGTCCTGCCGTTGCAATTTGGCGAGACCGTCTATGCGAATGCAGGGAAATGGCTGCAACTCACCCTTGCGGCGCTGGCCTTTGGGCTGATGTTCTTCTTGCCCGGCAACCGCCGGATCATGGCGCTCGAGACCTCGCATCGCAAGTTTCACATGACCATGCGCGATGTCGCCAAGGCCTACGCCGCCGCGCACCGCGCCGACCGCGAGGGGGTTTTCACCCTGTCCTCGGAATTCGATTCGGTGCGCGAGCGCATCGCCTTTCTGCGCGACCACCCCGATCTTGGCGATCTGGAACCCTCGGTGCTCGAAGTCGCCGCGCAGATGAGCCATGTCTCACGCGAACTGGCCCAGACCTATTCCGACAGCAATCTGGCGCGGGCGCGCGATTTTCTTACCGCCCGCCAGCAGGAGATCGACGATTTCAACGACCGCCTCGCCGAGGCCAAGGCGGTCGCGACTGAAATCCGCCAGTGGCACATGCAGGTGTCGCTGGAAGAAGACATCGGCGCGGCGCAGCTGGCCCGGCTCCGCGAAGAGCTCGTGGAAATCATGCCCGAGATCCTTCCCGAAGCCGCCACGACCACAGCGGCCGAGCCGGGTTCCCAAGCCCCGCAAACCTCCGAACCCTCGATGCCCGAGCAGACAGCGGCAGCGGGCGAGCCGCGCGTGGTCGCGATGAACCCGCGTCAGGCGGCGGAATGACCTCGATCGCCGCCAGCTGATCACCATCGCGGGGGCGGCGCTCCTGTCGACGTGCCACGCCTTGCGCCTGCCGGGCGCGCGGGCCATGTAGGCGGCATGGCGCGCGTACAATCGAATTTCATCTGTCAATCCTGCGGCAATGCCACCTCGAAATGGTCGGGGCGGTGCGAGGCCTGCGGCGAGTGGAACTCCATCGTCGAGGAGGCTCCGGTCTCCGCCGGACCTCCGGGCAAGGCGCTTGGCAACAGCCGCGGGCGCAGCGCCAAGCTCACCGACCTGTCGCAATCCGAAGCTCCGCCGCCGCGCACCTCCTGCGGCATGGACGAGCTCGACAGGGTGCTCGGCGGCGGGCTGGTGCCCGGCTCGGCGATCCTTGTGGGCGGCGATCCGGGGATCGGCAAATCGACGCTGCTGCTACAGGCGGCGGCGGCCTTTGCCGGGGCCGGGCTCAAGGTGATCTATGCCAGCGGCGAAGAGGCCAGCGCGCAGGTGCGGATGCGCGCCAAGCGGCTCGGGCTGGATCAGGCGCCGGTCAAGCTGGCCAACGAGACCAACCTGCGCGACATCCTCGCCACGCTGGAAGAAGAGCGCCCGGCGCTCACCATCATCGATTCGATCCAGACCATGTGGGCCGATAATGTCAGCAGCGCGCCCGGCTCTGTCGGGCAGGTGCGCGCCGCCGCGCATGAGCTGACCAGTTTTGCCAAGGCGCGCGGATGCAGCGTCATCATGGTGGGCCACGTCACCAAGGACGGCCAGATCGCCGGCCCGCGCGTTGTCGAGCATATGGTCGACACCGTGCTGTATTTCGAAGGAGAGCGCGGCCACCAGTTCCGCATCCTGCGCAGCGTCAAAAACCGCTTTGGCCCCGCCGACGAGATCGGCGTGTTCGAGATGACCGGCGGCGGGCTGCGGGAGGTGCTCAACCCCTCGGCGCTGTTCCTGTCGGAACGTGGCACCCCTGCCCCCGGCTCGGTGGTGTTTTCCGGCATCGAGGGCACGCGCCCGGTGCTGGTGGAATTTCAGGCGCTGGTGGCTCCGACCCCGCAGGCGCAGCCGCGCCGCACGGTTGTCGGCTGGGACGGCGGGCGGCTGGCGATGATCCTTGCGGTGCTCGAGGCGCGCTGCGGCATTCCCTTTGCCGGGCTCGACGTTTACCTCAACGTCGCAGGCGGCATGAAGGTCAGCGAACCGGCCGCCGATCTGGCCGTCGCCGCAGCCCTGCTGTCGGCGCGAGAAGACGTCGCACTGCCCCCCGAAACGGTTGTATTCGGAGAAATATCGCTCTCCGGGGCGCTCCGCCCGGTCGGTCAGACCGAAAACAGGTTGAAAGAGGCGCAGAAACTTGGTTTCACGACTGCGATTCTGCCCCGCGGCGGAAAAGCCAAGGGCGGGGGCATGAGCCTGACCGAAATGCCCGACCTTGCAACGGTCGTGGGCGAAGTATTCGGCGCCGGTTGAGGCGCACAGTAAAAGAGACAGGACCGGGATCGGATGGAAGGTTTTACTGCAGTTGACGGCGTCGTCGCCATCGTCATCGTGCTGTCGGCGTTGCTGGCATATTCGCGGGGCATCGTGCGCGAAGCCCTCGCCATCGCCGGATGGGTCATCGCCGCCATCCTTGCCTATATCTTTGCACCGCAGGTGCAGCCGCTGGTGCAAGAAGCGCCGGTGATCGGCGAATTCCTGACCGATAGCTGCGAGCTGGCGCTGATCGCGGGCTTTGCCGCCGTGCTGGCGCTGGCGCTGGTGGTGGTGTCGCTGTTCACCCCGGTGTTCTCGAGCGTGGTGCAGCGCTCGGCGCTTGGCGGGCTGGATCAGGGGCTTGGCTTCCTGTTCGGCGTGGCGCGCGGCGTGCTGCTGGTTGCGGTTGCCTTCTTTGTCTACCAGACGGTGATCACCGCGCAGGATGTCGCGATGATCGACGATTCACGCTCAGCGATGGTTTTCTCTCAATTCACCGACAAGATCGAAGACCAGAACCCCGAGCAGGCGCTTGGCTGGGTCACCCGCCAGTACGAAGAATTGGTCTCTGTGTGTCAGGCCCCCGCCGATATCTGATCCCGCCCTTGCGCGGATGTTGAGCAGGCGCGGCGCAAGCCGCGCCTTTTTCGTATCCCCAACCCCTTGTTGCGCCTCAAAACAAGGGAATGTGTAACAAACTTGTATCGCCAAAGCGCGATCCTTCCGTGACACTGGCGCGTCATGCCAGTATGTGGGGGCAACCCTCCTCAATACCGGATTCGGAGCTGCACTTGTCCGAGCGCCAGATGCCCCCCGCCAACCCTTTCGATTTCGACGCGATCGACGGGGACAAGCTACATGAAGAATGCGGCGTTTTCGGCGTGATCGGTGTGACCGACGCGGCGAATTTCGTCGCGCTTGGCCTGCACGCCCTTCAGCACCGAGGTCAGGAAGCCGGGGGCATCGTCTCCTACGCGCCTGAACACGGCTTCAACTCTGCCCGCCGCTTCGGCTATGTCCGCGACAACTTTACCAAGCAGTCGCTGATGGAAACCCTGCCCGGCGCGCTTGCCATCGGCCATGTGCGCTATTCCACCGCCGGATCGAAGGCGGCGGTGATCCGCGACGTGCAGCCGTTCTTTGGCGAATTCTCGATGGGCGGCGCGGCGATTGCCCATAACGGCAATATCACCAACGCCGTTGCCCTGCGCCGCGAGCTGATCGAACGCGGCTCGATCTTCCAAAGCTCGTCGGACAGCGAATGCATCATCCACCTGATGGCGCGCTCGCTGCAACGCGATATCCCCTCGCGCATGGAAGACGCGCTGCGCCGCGTCGAAGGCGCGTTCAGCATCGTCGCCATGACCCGCACCAAGTTGATCGGCGTGCGCGATGCGCTTGGCGTGCGCCCGCTGGTGCTGGGCAAGGTGGCCGACGGCTGGTGCCTGTCGTCCGAAACCTGCGCGCTCGACATCATCGGTGCCGAATATGTCCGCGAGATCGAGCCGGGCGAGATGGTGGTGATCACCGACAAGGGCGTCGAAAGCTCGCATCCGTTTCGCTCGAAAAGCTCGCGGTTCTGCATCTTCGAACATGTGTATTTCTCGCGCCCCGATTCCATCATCGGCGGCCGGTCGGTCTATGAAACCCGCCGTCAGATCGGGGTCGAGCTGGCCCGCGAAGCGCCTGTCGAGGCGGATCTGGTCTGCCCGGTGCCCGACAGCGGCACGCCTGCGGCCATCGGATTCGCCCATGAATCGGGCATTCCCTACGGCATGGGGATCATCCGCAACCAGTACATGGGCCGGACCTTCATCGAACCCACCGAGCAGATCCGCAACATGGGCGTGCGTCTCAAGCTCAACGTCAACCGTGCGCTGATCCGCGGCAAGCGGGTGATCCTGGTCGACGATTCGGTGGTGCGCGGCACCACCTCGCGCAAGATCAAGGAGATGATCCTTGATGCCGGCGCAGCCGAGGTCCACTTCCGCATCGCCTCGCCGCCCACGGCCTGGCCGTGCTTTTACGGCGTCGACACACCGCAGCGCGAAAAGCTGCTGGCCGCGACCATGTCCGAAGATGAGATGCGCGAACATCTCGGGGTGGATTCGCTGAAATTCATCTCGCTCGACGGTCTGTACCGCGCGGCGGGCGAAGCATCGGGCCGCAACAGCGCCTGCCCGCAATATTGCGACGCCTGCTTCTCGGGAGAATATCCGGTCGAGCCGGCGGACATGATCGAAAAGGGCTTCAAGCTCAAGGCCGCCGAATAAAGGCGCGGGCGGTTCGGCAAAGGGATTGCCCCCTCACCGAGCGCGCCCGCAGCGTTGCCATCCACGCTCTGGCCGCCCGGTCGGCGCGGGCGGCGCTGTTGCCGCTTTGCAAGCCAGCGACATCATGCGTGGCAACCTCGCAATCTAACCGGCGCAGGATCGGCGTCTGCCCCTACCCGGGTTGACGCCGATCCCACCATTTCCCAGCCAAACTGGTCGACCGCCACAGTGCAAGGAGCTATTGTCAAATCTGGTGTTTGGGCGGTCATCAAGCGGCGGCCTGATCTTGTGTTGATGGCTTGATGCCGTTG
>NZ_JAUOQN010000094.1:0-9112 GCF_030547555.1 Salipiger sp. 1_MG-2023
CCGCCACCTCGTCCCGTCCGCCCCGTCCAGCGACCCGACCCGCGCCTCAGCGCCGCCGGTGAAGGGGCTTTTACGGTTACACCAACATACCCGCAAGCAGAAATTTAGGAATTCGGCATCTTTTCCCGAATTCAGGCTCTATTCTATTGATATCATTCTATTACTTTAGCTCAAAAGCCAGCACTCCCCCGCGCCCTTCCCCTCGACGAACAGACCGATCCGGCACATCGCAGCGATGTGCACAGGCTTATCCACAGACACACCCGACTCGAAAAGGGCGAGGCCATCGGCCCCGCCCTTCGATTCAGTCCTTCACCAGCATTTTTCGCGGCATATCGCAGAAGATTTCCGGGGCGCCATCGGTAATCGCGATAGATTCGGTGGTCTCGTAACCCCAGTCCTCCATCCAGAGCCCCGTCATGAAGTGAAATGTCATGCCCGGCTTCAGCTCTGTCCGGTCCCCCCGGCGCAGTGACATGGTGCGCTCACCCCAGTCGGGCGGATAGCTCAGGCCGATGGAATAGCCGCAGCGGTTGTCCTTGACGATCCCGCGCTTTTCGAGCGACCGGAAGAACGCGTCGGCAATGTCATGACAGGTGTTCCCGGCGCGCGCAGACTCGAGCCCCGCGTCCATGCCTTCGAGCACCGCCGCCTCGGCGTCCAGCATCTCTTGTGGCGGCTTGCCAAGAAAGATCGTGCGCGACAGCGGCACGTGGTAGCGCTGATAGCAGCCAGCGATTTCGAAGAACGTGCCTTCGTCCGGCTTCATCGGCAGATCGTCCCATGTCAGGTGCGGCGCGGCGGCATCCGGGCCCGAGGGCAACAGTGGGACGATTGCCGGGTAATCACCGCCATGCCCGTACCATTCATCATAACGCAGACCGGCATCGTATATCTCGGCGACGAGATCGCATTTGCGTACACCGACATCGACCTTTTGCGCGATACGATGGTGCATCCGCTCGACGATGCGCGCCGCCTGGCGCATGTAATCGAGCTCCTTGGCGGATTTCACCGAGCGATGCCAGTTGATGAATCCGGTCGCATCGGCGAAGCGCGCGTTCGGCAAGCCATGCTGAAGCCGCTCATAGGCGCGGGCCGAGAACCAGTAATTGTCCATTTCGACGCCGATGGTGCCCTTGTGCCAGCCCATATCGGTGAGCTTGCTGCAAAGGTACTCCATCGGATGGCGTTCGGTCGATTGCACGTAATGATCGGGATAGCCGATCACATATTCCTCGGTCATCCAGACCGTCCGGTAAGCGCCATTGGCGTCCTGGCCACGACCAAACCAGATCGGCGGGCCAGAGGGGCCGACCAGCACGCATTGATGAACATAGAACGACCATCCACCATAGCCCGCAACCCAGGCCATGTTGGAGGGATCGCTCAGGATCAGCAGGTCGATCCCCTTGCGCGCCATGTCGGCGCGGATCTTGACGAGGCGCTCCTCGTATTCCTCCGTGGTGTAACGCTCTGGAGTTCGTTGAAGGTCAGGCACTTGCGCTCCTCGATCATATTGTTCGGGGCAGGCTGCGGCTCTGGCCTCGGCTGCGGCCGCGCCCGCCTGTCGCTCAGAGCTTCTGCCGCGTCAGCCGCATTGTCCAGCCCTCGACCGGCCGCTCAGTCCCACTTGTAATTGAAACTGACCGAGATTCGCTCTTCTTCGGACATGTTCGGCGGCACCTCGTGGCGTAGCCAACTTTCCCAGAGCAGCACATCGCCCACCTTCGGGGATTCATAGATAAACGTCTTCAGCTCTTCGCGGCAGCCTTTGCGACGCGCAGGCGCGGCCATCATGAATCCCAGACGCGGATCTTCGAGCTTCAGCGCAGAGGTTCCTTCGGGCATCGACACATAGGTGGTGCCCGAGATCACCGAATGTGGATGGATGTGCGAGGCATGGGTGCCGCCTTCGGGCAGGATGTTGATCCAGATGTCTTCGACCACCAGCTTGCGCTCGCCCAGATCGAATTCAAGATCTTCGGCGAAGGCGGCGACATGCTTGTCGAGCGCCTCGATCAGCGCGGCGAAAATCGGGAAACGCCACGGCAAATCGGTCAGCGAGGCATAGGACGTATAGCCCGGATAGCCGTTGTCGTCGCACCACTCCTGCCCGGCCTCATCGTCTTCGGCAATGGACCAGCAAGACGAGGCCAGCTCGTCGGTGTCGATCAGCGGCTCCTGCTCTGACAGCGGGGCACGGTATAGGCGGGTCGCAAACAGCGAACGGATCTGGGTCATGGCGCGAGTCTTACTGCGACTCGGAAGGCAAGGGAATCTCAACCTCTCACTGCGATGGTGCTCCGCGAAGAAATCACCACCGGAGTCAGAATGACCCAGCTGCGACTCGCCGCCCTGTTCCTGTGCCTGCTTGGCTGTCCCGCCCTCGCCGCCGCGCCGCTGATTGGCATCGGGCCAGCCCAGCCATTGTTGCAGCAGGGCAAGGCGCTGATCACCTCGCGCGACGGCGCAGCGACGGGCGGCCCGAGCCTGTTCGCCGGGCGTCAAGGCGGCAGCCTGTTCGAACATGTCGTGCGGCTGTATCAGGACGGCGATGCGCTGGATCAGGAAAACCATGCCTCAGAGCCCCCCCTGCCCGACCTGCAAACCAGCAAGGCCGAACGCGTGCGCCATATCATCGCCCGCGCCGAAGCAGGCCGCGCCGGGTATGACGCGGTGAACCATGGCGCGCGGGTCAAGCCACCAAAGAAGCCCACCGCGATGACCGTCGAAGAAATTTATCGCTGGATCAAGGCGACTCCGGGGCAGCCCCATGCCATCGGGCGCTACCAGTTCATACCGTCGACCCTGAAGAGTCTGGTGGCGCGGGCGGGCATTGACCGAAGCCACAGATTCAGCCCCGAAATCCAAGACCGGCTTGCCGACCTCTTGCTGCTCGACGCAGGGTTCGACGATATCGAACAGGGCGAGATCAGTCGTCTGGCCTTCATGAACAATCTAGCCAAGATCTGGGCCGGATTGCCGAATTCTACCGGGAAAAGCCACTACCACGGCTATGCGGGCAACCGTGCCACGATGACCTGGGCGCGATTCGATCAAGAGATGGCCCCGATCTTTCCCCGTTAACGCGGCGCGGGCACCACGCAGATCGGACGATTGCCGGCGATCTGGCCACCCCCCATTTCAATGCAAAGATCCTTGTAGACGAAGCGCTCATAGATCCGGCCACCCGCGAATCCGGCGCAAAGCGCGACAATCAGCACGATTCGCCTGAACAACCAGAACATCTGGGTCCTCCAAAAGCAAAGGCCCCCGCCAAAGCGGGGGCCCTGTTTTCCGTCCGGCAAGAGCCGGGCGAAGCTTACCAGTCCTCGCGGACGACCACGCGGGTCTTGATCGGCAGCTTCATCGCGGCAAGGCGCAGCGCCTCGCGTGCGGTTTCTTCATCGACACCGTCGAGTTCGAACATCACGCGGCCGGGCTTGACCTTGCAGGCCCAGAAATCGACGGAGCCCTTACCCTTACCCATCCGGACTTCGGTGGGCTTGGAGGTCACCGGGGTGTCCGGGAAGATACGGATCCAGACGCGACCCTGACGCTTCATATGACGCGTCATGGCACGACGGGCGGCTTCGATTTGCCGAGCAGTAACCCGCTCGGGCTGAAGCGCCTTGAGGCCGTAATGGCCGAAGTTCAGATCGGAACCGCCCTTGGCCTCACCCTTGATGCGGCCCTTGAACATCTTCCGGAACTTGGTGCGTTTCGGTTGCAACATGGTTCAGTCTCCTTACCGGCGGCCGCCCATGGCGCCACGCGGAGCCGGACCATCCTGGATTTCCTGCGACTTGCGCTCGCGGGCGGACGGGTCATGCTCCATGATCTCACCCTTGAAGATCCAGACCTTGATGCCGATGATCCCATAGGCGGTCTTGGCTTCAACGGTGCCATAGTCGATGTCGGCACGCAGGGTGTGCAGAGGCACGCGACCTTCACGGTACCATTCGGTCCGGGCGATCTCGGCGCCGCCAAGGCGGCCCGCGACGTTGACCCGGATACCCTGTGCACCCATACGCATCGCGCTTTGCACCGCGCGCTTCATGGCACGACGGAACGACACACGACGCTCGAGCTGCTGGGCGATGTTCTCGCCGACCAGTCGTGCGTCCAGCTCGGGCTTGCGAACCTCGACGATGTTGAGGTGCAGTTCCGAGTCGGTCATCTTTGCAAGCTTTTTACGCAGAACTTCGATGTCCGCGCCCTTCTTGCCGATGATGACGCCGGGGCGTGCGGTGTGAATGGTCACGCGGCACTTCTTGTGCGGACGCTCGATGATGACACGGGCGATGCCAGCGGCCTTGCACTCTTCGTGGATGAAATCGCGGATCGCGATATCCTCGAGAAGCAGGTCACCATAGTCCTTAGTGTCAGCGTACCAGCGGCTGTCCCAGGTCCGGTTGACCTGAAGACGCATGCCGATCGGATTGGTTTTATTCCCCATCAGGCTTGCTCCTCGATCTGACGGACCTTGATGGTGATCTCCGAGAACGGCTTGTTGATGCGGCCAAAACGGCCACGTGCCCGCGGACGGCCACGCTTCATCACCAGGTTCTTGCCCACATAGGCCTCGGCGACGACCAGTTCGTCGACGTCAAGGTTGTGGTTGTTCTCGGCGTTCGCGATTGCGGACTGAAGGCACTTCTTCACGTCCACGGCGATCCGCTTTTTCGAGAAGGTCAGGTCCGTGAGGGCCCGTTCCACCTTCTTGCCACGGATCAGCGCGGCCACCAGGTTCAGCTTCTGCGGCGAGGTGCGCAGCATGCGCAGCTTCGCCATTGCCTCGTTGTCCGCCACGCGGCGGGGATTCTTATCCTTGCCCATGGCTTACTTCCTCTTGGCTTTCTTGTCGGCTGCGTGACCATAGTAGGTCCGGGTCGGCGCGTACTCGCCGAACTTCTGGCCGATCATGTCTTCGGACACGTTCACCGGAACGTGCTTCTGGCCGTTGTAGACGCCGAACGTCAGACCGACGAACTGCGGCAGGATCGTCGAACGACGGGACCAGATCTTGATGACTTCGTTCTTGCCGCTTTCGCGAACCTTCTCGGCCTTTTTCAGGACGTAGGCGTCGACGAACGGGCCTTTCCAAACAGAGCGCGACATAAATTACCGCCCTTTCTTCTTGGCGTGGCGCGAGCGGATGATCAGCTTTTGCGATGCCTTGTTGGGATTGCGGGTGCGCTTGCCCTTGGTCGGCTTGCCCCACGGGGTCACCGGGTGACGGCCGCCAGAGGTCCGACCTTCACCACCACCATGCGGGTGGTCGATCGGGTTCATGACGACACCACGGACGCTCGGACGCTTGCCATAGTGGCGGTTACGACCGGCTTTACCGAGGTTCTGGTTGCTGTTGTCGGGGTTCGACACGGCACCGACGGTGGCCATGCATTCCTGACGAACCATGCGCAGTTCACCCGAGGACAGGCGAATCTGAGCGTAGCCGCCATCGCGACCGACGAACTGGGCATAGGTACCAGCGGCGCGTGCGATCTGACCGCCCTTGCCGGCTTTCAGCTCGATGTTGTGGACGATCGTGCCGATCGGCAGGCCCGAGAACGGCATTGCGTTGCCCGGCTTGATGTCCGCCTTCGCGCTGGCCACGATCTTGTCGCCGATGGCGAGACGCTGTGGCGCGAGGATATAGGCCTGCTCGCCGTCATCATACTGGATGAGCGCGATGAAGGCCGTGCGGTTGGGGTCATATTCGATGCGAACGACGATGCCGTTCACGTCCAACTTGGCCCGCTTGAAATCGACGATCCGGTAGAGACGCTTTGCGCCACCGCCGCGGCGGCGTGACGTGATCCGTCCGGTGTTGTTCCGGCCACCCGATTTTGTCAGACCCTCGGTGAGGGCCTTGACGGGGCGTCCTTTATACAGCTCCGAACGGTCGATCAGCACCAGCCCGCGCTGGCCCGGCGTCGTCGGCTTATACGACTTGAGTGCCATGCTTTCTGTCTTCCGTTAGCAGACGGTCGGGTTGCCCCGACCTATGTGTTAGCCCCCTCGCCCCTCATGGGAGCCGCAGGTGGCCGGTGGTCTAGGCCCCCGAAGGTGCCCGGTTCGATACCCTCGGGACGGACCCCTGAGGCAAAACGCGAAGCCCCGGACGAATCCGGGGCCGTAGCGGATGGGGACCTATAGAAGCGCGTTGAAGGGTAGTCAAGCCCGGCGCGGTTTCGCATAGTAAGATAAGACTACCGCCCAGACGAAACTGAATTTAGACCACGGATTTAATAGATGCGCCTTAAAAGGATCGTCGAACTATACAAAGACTACATCTGTTTTGAGCGCAGCGATCAAGCTGCTGGTATCCCGTTCATATTTCACTTCGTCACCGCCTATCGCGAGCACAACAGCCCTGAAATTCTTGACCGACTTCTTACATTCCACGACGGCGCAGATCGGGATGACATCAAAGAAATCGTCCTGTTTCTCACATTGAGTGAATTCTCTCAGGGCCGCTTCAAGTTTCGAAAACTCAAGCCAAAGGACAAAGCGCGCTACGAAGAGCCTCCGCTTCTACCAAGCTTTCAAGGCCTTACGTACCGCCACTTGCGGCAGATCATTGAGGACGGAAGCTATCACGCTGAATACCTGCGACGTACCGAGCGCGCCGAGCAAAAGCGAAAGGCCGAACTTCGATCTGCTGAAGATGCAATCGAAAGAGATAGGCGTAAGCTACGGACCAACTACTCAGGTCCAATCGGGAACAGTGTTCGCACAGTCTCCGGAGGCCTCCCCTCTCTCGGCAAAAAACGATAGGTAAAAAAGAGGCCCCCGCATCACTGCGAGGGCCTCCTTATAATCATGTAACTCGGATCAAAGACCGGTCGATACGTCGATCGTGTTGCCCTCTTCGAGGGTCACATAGGCCTTTTTCACGTCATTCCGGCGGCCCATCTGGCCACGGAAACGCTTGACCTTGCCCTTGGTGATGGTCGTGTTCACGGCCTTCACCTTGACGTCAAAGAGCGCCTCGATGGCTTCCTTGACCTGGGGCTTCGTCGCGTCGATCGCCACCTGGAAGACCACGGCGTTGTTTTCCGACGCCATGGTGGATTTCTCGGTGATGATCGGCTTGCGGATCACGTCGTAATGTTCGGGCTTCGCACTCATTTCAGTCGAGCCTCCAGAGCTTCGACACCCGCCTTGGTGAGCACGAGCGTGTCACGCTTCAGGATGTCATACACGTTGGCGCCCATGCTGGGCAGCACGTCCAGACCGTCGATGTTGGCAGCGGCGAGCATGAAGTTCTCGTTCACCGATGCGCCGTCGATGATCAGCGCGCGCTTCCAGCCGAGGTTCTTCACCTGGGCAGCGAGGGCCTTAGTCTTGGCTTCCGACGACGCGTTATCGATGATGATAAGCGAGCCGGCCTTTGCCTTGGCCGAAAGGGCCATCTTCAGACCCAGAGCACGGACCTTCTTGGGCAGGTCATGGGCGTGCGACCGCGGGGTCGGGCCCTTGTAGATGCCACCCTTGCGGAAGATCGTCGCCTTGCGCGAACCGTGGCGTGCGCCGCCGGTGCCCTTCTGGCGATAGATCTTCTTGGTCGAGTACGACACTTCCGAGCGGGTCTTGACCTTGTGGGTGCCGGCCTGCGCCTTGTTGCGCTGCCAACGGACCACACGGTGCAGGATGTCGGCGCGCGGCTCGAGATCGAAGATCGCGTCCGTCAGCTCGACTTCGCCCGCGGCGGAACCGTCGAGGTTGATCACGTCGAGTTTCATTCGTCGCCTTCCTTCTGCTCGGCCTCAGCTGCGGGTGCAGCGGCGGATTTCAGAGCTGCCGGCAGAACCGCGTTCTCGGGGAACGGCTTCTTGACGGCATCCTTGATGGTGACCCAGCCACCCTTCGACCCCGGGACCGCGCCCTTGATCATGATGACGCCGCGATCCGCGTCGGTCTTCACGACCTGCAGGTTCTGGGTGGTGACGCGCACGGCACCCATGTGACCGGCCATCTTCTTGCCTTTGAACACCTTGCCGGGGTTCTGACACTGACCGGTCGAGCCGTGCGAGCGGTGCGAAATCGACACACCGTGCGACGCGCGAAGACCGCCGAAGTTGTGACGCTTCATGCCACCGGCAAAGCCTTTACCGATGGAGGTGCCGGACACGTCCACGAACTGGCCTTCAAAGTAATGATCCGCGGTGATTTCCTCACCGACATTGATCAGGTTCTCAGCGTCGACGCGGAATTCCGCGATCTTCCGCTTGGGCTCGACCTTGGCGATGGCGAAATGGCCGCGCATTGCCTTGCTGGTGTTCTTGGCCTTTGCCGAACCGGCGCCGAGCTGAACGGCAGTGTAGCCATCCTTGTCGGAGGTACGGTTGGCAACGACCTGAAGGCCGTCGAGCTGAAGGACGGTCACAGGGATCTGCTTGCCGTCTTCCATGAACAGTCGGGTCATGCCGACCTTCTTCGCGATGATTCCAGAGCGCAACATCAATAGCTCTCCTTACACCTTGATCTCGACATCCACGCCGGCGGCGAGGTCGAGCTTCATCAGCGCGTCCACCGTCTGCGGGGTCGGATCGACGATATCCAGGAGCCGCTTGTGGGTGCGGATCTCGAACTGGTCGCGGGATTTCTTGTTCACGTGCGGACCACGCAGAACGGTGAATTTTTCGATCTTGTTCGGCAGCGGGATCGGGCCGCGGACCTGCGCGCCGGTACGCTTGGCAGTGTTGACGATTTCCTGCGTGCTGGCGTCGAGCACGCGGTAATCGAACGCCTTGAGCCGGATACGGATGTTCTGGTTCATCGAACAGTCCTATTTTTGGCGTTGAGGTTGAGAGGAGGAGGCAGGACCATCCGGACCCCTCTTCGAACCCTGGCGGAGGCGATGCCCCCTTAAAGCAGACGGGTGCCGAAGCACCCGTCCGAATTCCTTGCAGGCGCGCCGGATAGTCTGGCGCGCCCCGCGAGTCAAGCCCCTTTGGAGGCATGACGGATCAGCGCCTCGCCCCGAGGGGCGAGGCATCTGAATTTACGCGAGGATTTTCGAGACGACGCCCGACCCGACGGTGCGGCCGCCTTCGCGGATGGCGAAGCGCAGGCCGTCTTCCATGGCGATCGGTGCGAT
>NZ_JAUOQN010000095.1:0-9031 GCF_030547555.1 Salipiger sp. 1_MG-2023
GGTCGCCGACGCCGCCGTAAAACCCAGTAGCTGCCATTCGCGGGAACTTTAGTCTTGTTTTCCAAGACAGATGCTTTTTCTACGCCGCCGACGAATGGACGGATCTGGGAGCGTTGACGGTACCGCAATATTGCGACCTAGATGGCGACCTTGCCCGATGGGTCGAGGACTTTGTCATGGCGCGCCCGACCGACACGCTGTCTCTGCTGAAGGACATCAGCAATGGTGTGTTAACGCAGATTTCCTACCAGAGCCGCGACGACGAAGGCACCCAGTCGCCAACCGAGACCCTCAACCGGAGAAGGGGCTCGTGCCGCGATTTCGCGGTTTTGCTTGCAGAAGCAGCCCGCCGGCTTGGCTTTGGCGCCCGCATCGTCTCGGGCTATCTGTCCGATCCAGAAATGAGCCTCGTTGGGTCGGTGGGTTCAGGGTCTACCCATGCTTGGGTCGAGATATTTGTCCCCGGTGCTGGATGGATTGCCTTCGATCCAACGAACCGAAGCGTTGGGTCTCAGAACCTGATTCCAGTCGCAGTCGGGCGCGACATTCACCATATCGCACCGGTCTCTGGAAGCTATTCAGGAGGACGGGGTGCTCATTCTGATCTTGCTGTCGGAGTTGCGGTGCAACTTGCGAAAAATGATCATGCTGCTGCTATGGAGGAGTGGACAGATCGTCCGTCTGGATCAAGGTCGTAGCCACCGTAGTTGTGCAACTTGTGTGCAATCCAAGGTGAAGGTCCGCAAAGCGCTCGAAAGCAGCCTCCTGCGCAAACGCAGCGAATTCACGCTTTTTCCGCTAAGCTGCCGATGGGCTTATTCGGTTTCCACATCCGCCTTGGTGAAGGATTTTCGATGCGGGCCGTGGTGCAACGTTGCCGAGTTGCGCGTCGTCGGCCCGCGTTGGAAATCCTCCCAAGGTGGAAGCTGCGGGGCCTGAGTGTGGCTATGGGCAAAGTGAGCTTGGTTTCCCAGTGACGGTGGAACTTGGTGGACCGCTCGAAGGATGTTGGCCGTCTCCGAGGGCGTCGTGATCTGCGCTGGTGACGATATTCGGTCTCAGGTGGCGTATTTCATCGGTGGTTCGCGGGCGCTGCAGCTTGTGAGGCAAGGCGGAGCCAGTCCGGTACGGGCGCGAGAACCGGAGTGGTGTTCGTGGTAGTGACGGGCAGGTCGTCCCGGACCGGCATGGTCGGGCCAAGCAGGGTTCGGATCCGGTCGATGTTGGGCTTCCAGGTCGCGCTAGCCAGCAAGCCGTCGTGCCGGATGCGGTGGAAGCCGTCGGGCAGGACGTGCATCATGAACCGGCGGATGAACTCTGGCGTGGCCAGGCGCATGACCCTTGCCGATCGCCGGATTTGACGCGGTAGTCCTTCCAGCGGAACGCGACGATCTCGGCGTCTGCGCTGATCAGGCGACGGTTTGAGATCGCGACGCGGGGGGTGTATCGGCTCAGGTAGGCGAGCACGGCCTCAGGGCCGCCGAAGGGCGGTTTGGCGTAGACGACTCATTCGGCCTTGCGGAACGGGACGAGCCAGGCTGCAAAGGCATCCGCCTGCGCCAGCCGTTCGAGGTCGCCGTAGAAGGCCAGTTCCCCGGCGGCATGAAGCGCCAGCAGTCCGTCGAGGAACAGCCGCCGAAACAGACGTGACAACACCCGAACATGCAGGAAGAATCCCAGCTTGCAGGCGACCCACCGGGCGCCGTCCGGCGAAAGCCCTCCGCCCGGCACGATCATGTGGATGTGGGGATGATGGGGTCACGCCATAGGCGTGCTTACAGCACGACGCCGGTCCCCAGGTGTGCAGCACGCTGGTCATGCCGACACGGGCGCCGAGGCGCTTGGGATCGGCGGCGATGGTCATGACCGTTTCCGCAGACGCACGGAACAGCAGGCCATACACGGCCTTCTTGTTCCAGAAAGCGATTTGCGCGATCTCGGCTGGCAGGGTGAAGACCACGTGGAAATACTCCACGGGCAGAAGGTCCTCGGCGCGCCGCCATCCAGTCGCGTGCCGCTGGCCCCTGGCACTTCGGGCAATGGCGGTTCTTGCAGGAATTGTAGGCGATGTGGTGGTGGGCGAACACCCTCTTGCCGCTGTCGATGCGCTTCGAGCGCATGAAAAAAGGGGGCGCCCCGGTTTGGCGCCCCTCGTGTCGGGCCTGTGCATCATGCCATGTCTGGCAAAGCGATCAGCTGTTGAAGTTGCGGATCAGCGCTTCGGCCTGGAATTTTGCCTTTGCGGCGCTGCCCTGGTCGGACACGACCTGCCAGGCGGCGACGGCTTCGGCGTTGCTCAGCGAGGCGACATCGGCGTTGGGGGCGATCTGCGACAGCGCCTTACGGGCGGCGTCGCCGGTGTTGTTGGTCTGGGCCGATGCGGCGCCCGCCAGAGCGGCAGTTGCGGTGAGGGCGGCGGCGGCGGCAAGAGCGATGCGGTTCATGGGATATCTCCGGTTTGATATGTGCGTTTGTGTTCAACGTTTCCGTCTTGTAGGAGACATATCGGTCGCAGGGCGCAAAGGTTCAAATCACAGGATCGCTCTCGCGCGCTCTTGGGGATGTGAGAATTCTGGCTGGAACAAATGCTGGTTCGGGCTGTTCTTCTGATTAATAAATTGATATTTAGCAACTAATCTTGAAGCGCCCAGTCGATTTTCACCGCGGTTCCTGTAACAGTCGCAAGCCAAACGGCCGATTTTCGGATGACACACCCGCTTTGTGCATCAGCGCACAAATCTTGGGGCATCCGGCGGATGGGGCCACCCGCAGCCGCCCCGATCGTCGCCGCAGCGGCCCGGACAGCCGCCGCCCTACAGGCAAACGCCCCCGCGTGCAGGGCGGGGGCGCATCGGTGTCGGGTCAGCGCCGAGTCCTAGTTGGCGCGGTGCCAGTCGGCGATGTTCCAGATCTGGCTGTCCCAGCTGTTCATCCGCACCCCGGCCAGACTCTTGGCCTTGCCCGAGATGTTGCGGCGGTGGATCAGCGGCACGATGGAATAGGACTGCACCAGAAAATCGTTCATCTGGCGCGCGATCTCTGCGCGCTCCTCCAGCGAGGCGGCACTGCGGAAGGCAAGGATCAGCGCCTCGTAGGGCTGTGAGCAAAAGCGCTGGATGTTGTTGCCCTGCCACTGCGTTTCGGGCGAGGGGATGTTGGCGCAGCTCCAGTTGCCGAGGAAGGCTTCGGGGTCCTGCCCCTTGGAATTGTCGGTATACATCTGCACATCGGCAAAGAATTTCTGGCGGGTGTCGGGGCTGCCGGGGTCGCCACCGAAGAACACCGAGGCGTCGATGTTGCGAAGCTCGGTCTCGACGCCGATCTGGCGCCACCAGTCCTTGATCAGCGCCTGACTGTCCTGCCGCACGCCATTGGTCGAGGTCTGGAACAGGATCGACAGCGTCTGGCCGTCCTTGTCGCGGATGCCGTCGCCGTCGCTGTCGGTCCAGCCGGCCTCGTCAAGAAGCGCCTTTGCCCCGTCGAGATCCTGCACGGCGCAGCCGTCATTGGCATCGGATTTGTACAGCGCCGGGGCCGGAACCACGGCGCAGCCGGGCACGCCCGCATCGCCATAAAGCGCCTCGGCGATCAACCCGCGGTCGATCGCCATCGACAGCGCTTTGCCCACGCGCGGATCGGACAGGAACGGATGCGCGCCGCCGGATGTGGTCGCGCGCGCCTCGCCCAGATCGGGATCGGGGTTGGTCTGGTTCAGGAACAGGAATTCCACCGCCGGGCCGTCGGCGGTGATCACCTCGCCCGGCCCGTCCGCCATCTGTGCAAGGATGTCCGGCGAAAGCTGAAGGTTCCAAGAGTAGTCGACCTCGCCGGTCTGCAGCACGGCGCGGGCGGCCGAGGCCGGATCGCCGCCGCCCTTGATGGTGACATTGGAGAAGGCGGGCTTGTCGGCCTCGCGGTAGCCGGGGTTCATGCTGAAGGTGACCACGTCATTGGCGCGGAAATCATCGACCACATAGGGCCCGGTGCCGATGGGATGGCTGTTCTGCTCGGTGCACTGGGCAACGCGGCTGCCGGTGCAATCCTTGAACTGCGCCTCCTGCAACAGCGGCGCCTCGGAGCTAACGAAGGCGGTGTAGGGATAGGGCCTGGGCTCGTCGAAGCGCACCTCGATGGTGCGCTCGTCAAGTGCCACCACATCCGACACGCCGTCGAACTGCTGCAGCGCCGCGCAGCCGCTTTCCTCGTCGGTGCAGTATTTCCAGGTAAAGATCGCATCCCGCGCGGTCACCGGCGTGCCATCGGACCACGTCAGCCCGTCGCGCAGGGCCCAGGTCACCGACTTCAGATCTTCGGCCACGCCGCCGTTTTCCACTGTGGGGATGGTTTCGGCGAGGATCGGCACCAGCGCCCCGGTCTCGTCGAAGCGCGCCAGCGGTTCCAGGACGAGCGATGCCGCTTCCACTTCCTTGGCGATGCCCGACAGGTAGGGATTCATCGTCGAGGCGGCCTGCCAGTAGAGGATCTTCAGCACGCCATCGCTGCCGCGTTCGGCGCTGGCAGCCATCGGCAGCACTGCCATGGCTGTTCCAAGCATCACTGCAAGGGTCTTCATAAGGGTCTCTCCTGTTGGTCTTGAGTCGGGCACCGAAGGCAGCCGGATGTCTTGGCCCGAGGATCAAAGGATTCGCCCGGGATGATGTAATAGATGTTGCGTAAGGTGATTTTGTAGGTCAAGTTGTAACAAACGATACATGGCGAATTTTTCGGACCACCGATGAAAACTTCCGAAGATCTGGCCTCGCGGCTGCGCAACTCCGCGGTGTCCGCAGCCGAGCGTAAGCTCGCGGCGGCCTTTGCCGAGAATTTTCCCACCAGTGCGCTCGGCACCGTCGAGTCGCTGGCGACCCGAGCCGGTGTCAGCGGGCCGACGGTGCTGCGCTATCTCGCCAAGCTGGGGTTTCCACGCTTTGCCGAGTTTCAGGCGGCGGTGATGCAAGAGGTCGACAGGCAACTCGGCTCGCCGCTCATCCAGATGGAAACGCCCTCGGAGGACGCCGCCAACGAAGAGCATCTCTATCGCCGGGTTCTGCTGATGCAGGCCGAGAGCTTTCGCCGCATGGCGGACCGCGCCGTGCCCGCCGAGTTTGACAAGATCGCCGACCTGCTGGCCGATCCGAAGCTTTCGGTAAAGACCCTTGGCGGGCGCTACAGCCGCAACCTCGCGCAGCGTTTGTCGCTGCAACTCGGGCAGGTGCGCGCCGGGGTGTCGCTGATCGATCAACCGCTTGGCTTTGCCTATGACCCGCTGCTTGACATCGGGCCGCGCGATTTGCTGGTGCTCTTCGATTACCGCCGCTACCAGGGCGAGCTTTTGCGCTTTGCCGAGGGCGCACGGGACGCGGGCGCGCGCATTGTGTTGCTGACCGACCTTTGGCGCTCGCCAATCGCGGCGCTGGCCGAGGCGGTGCTGACCGCGCCGGAGACTTCCGCCTCTCCCTTCGGCTCGCGCGTGGTGCCTACGGCGCAGGTCGAGGCGCTGGTCGCCGCCGTGGTCGAGCGTGATCGCGACGCGGCGCGCAAGCGCCTTGCCCGGATTGAAACGCTACGCCGATACGGACCCCACGACGACGAGGATGCCGATGACTGAAATGCCGATCATCCTCAATCCCGAGGGCCGCTATCCTGGGGTTATTGTCGTGGACCACGCGGGCACCGGAACCCCGGAGAGCTACGGCGCGCTCGGGCTTGGGCCAGAGTGGCAGGGCACCCACCATTTCTGTGATCTGGGAATCGAGCCGGTCGCGCGGGCACTGGCCGAACGGCTTGATGTGCCGGTGATCCTTGGCACGGTAAGCCGGCTGGTTATCGATCTCAACCGCTGGCTCGATGACCCGCGCTCGATCGTCACAACGGTCGAGGGCCAGCCGATCCCGGGCAACGCGGCCCTGACCGAGGCGCAGCGGCAGGCGCGCCATGCGCGCATCTTCTGGCCCTACCACGCCGCGCTGGCCCAGCTTTGGGATCGTGTCTGCGCCCGTCATTCCGATCCGGTCTTTTTCGCGCTGCACAGCTGTACCCGGCATTTCGACGGGGCGCGCCGCCCTTGGGACGGCGGGACCATCTGGAACGAGTCGCCGGGTCTGGCACATGCGCTTCTGGACGGTCTGGGCGACGAAACCGGGCTGACGTTGGGAGACAACCAGCCCTATTCGGGGCGACAGGGGGTCTATACCCTCGACCGCCACACCTGGGGCAGTGGCCGGCGCGCCTGCGGGTTCGAGATCAGCAACGACTTGCTGGAAACCCCGCAGGGCCAGCGCGCCTGGGCCGAGCGGTTGAGCCGCGCGCTCGGGCAGGTGGCCCGGACCGAGGTGGGCGCATGAGCATGGACGGCATTTCCAGACAACCGCCCTACGCGCTGAGCGCACCGCAGGCGCCCGAGACCCCGGCGCTCGACGGCAGTCTGTCGGTCGATGTGGCGCTTGTGGGGGCCGGGTTCAGCGGCACGATCAGCGCGTTGCAGCTGTGCCGCCGGGGCCTGTCCGTGGCGCTGATCGAGGCGGGCGAGATCGGGCAGGGCGGCTCGGGGCGCAACCACGGCCAGTGCATCCCGGTGTTCGGCTATCTCGATGAGACCGAACTGCCGCCCAAGGGGTTTGCACTGTTGCGCGACGCCGGACGGATGGTGTTCGACCAGATCGCCGAGCTTGGCATCGACTGCGCGCCGGTGCAGAAGGGCTGGCTCAACGCGGCGCATGACGCGGCGGGCCTGATGCGCGCCCGCGCCGCCCATGCGAAATATGCCGCGCTGGGAAAGGCGGGGGCCTTTCTCGGTCCTGATGAGGTGGCGGCGCTGAGCGGCGTGCCGGGCTATCTTGGCGGTTGGGTGCATCGCGACGGCGGCCATCTCAACCCTCTCGCCTATGTGCGCGGGCTGGCCGCTGCCGCGCAGGCGGCGGGCGCGAAGGTCTGCACACAGACACCGCTGCAGGGGCTGTCGCGCAATGCGGCGGGGCGCTGGGTTCTGCGCACGCCGAATGGCGAGATCACCGCGCGCAAGGTCGGCCTTGCCGTCAACGCCTATGGCACCGCGGCGATCCCGGCGCGGCTTCGCCACAGCCTGGTGGCGATGACCTCTTATGCCATCGCCAGCCTGCCGCTGAGCGCAACGCAGCGCCGCGCCGTGCTGCCGGGCGGCGTAAATTTCAGCGACACGCGGCGCGATCCGATGTTCTTTCGCATCGACGATGCCGGGCGGCTCATCACCGGCGGTCTTGTCGAACTCAGGCGGGGGCGCTTCAGCGCGCCGACCTGCGCCGAGGCCGGGGCCCGGATCGCCGCACACTACCCGGTGCTGGACGGTCTCGGCTGGACACATCACTGGACGGGCACGGTCGGCATCTCTGCCCGCCAACGCCCGGCGATCTTCGAGATGGACGAGGGGCTCTGGGGGCTGGCGGGATATTCCGGGCGGGGCGTGCCGACCTCGGCCGCGCTCGGTCGCGCTTTCGCCGCGACGCTGGCAGACCCGGCCGAAGGCGCGCGGCTCTGGCCGCAGGAGGCACCGGCGCGCATCCCGGCCGGGCGGCTCATCGGCCTCACAGTGCAAAGCCTGCGCGGTCCAGTCAACAAGCTGCGCGACCGTCTAGCCTGAAGCCGGCGTCGAATATACGTTCCCGGCCACCCTCCCGGCTCAGGCGCGAAGTGGCGCCGCGCGCGCGGATGACGACGACTGGTCGCCACCACTTGTCAAAAGCGGGCAGCATCCGGCTCGCCCAGATAAAGCACACCCTGCGAGCATTGTCGCAGGCGCGGCGGCGTCTCGTTGCCGTCACTTCGATGCGACGAAACGGCGATGGCACCGCCGACGATGCTCATCGCGCAAGCCCCTTCGCATATGTCGATGCGCCCCAAAAGGCGCGGTATCTGTGATGGGCCACAGCGACGGAACCGACGGTCGGTGTTCTCGACAGTGCCTTTCTATCAGGGCGAGGAAGGGTCGCAGAACCAAGCCTGGGTTCCGAGCCGGGCCTGCAGGTGCGGCCACGACACGAACTCCGTGCCGCGGTCGAAGGTGATAGACTTGCGACCCGCCAAGGGCAAATCCCGCACCGCCTTCACGATCTTGCCCCTCTCGGCAGATTGTCTCGCAATCGCCTGCCGGGCAATGCATGATCGGTTTCGTGCGCCTGTTGGCGTTTTTCAGCAGCACGGTGAAGCGGCTGACACGTTCGACAAGAGAGGTCAGGTTGGTCTGGCCAAGCGACTGCTTGAACAGCATAAAATCGCCGTCCCAGTGAGCGAACCCGCGGCGGTGCGCCACGTCGTCTGGACGGAACAAAATACTGACATCACGATCGAACTTTTGGCGCGCAGCGCTTGCGGGCTCGGCGCGGCCGGCGGGCCTTGCGGTGTTCGGGCAGATACCAGCAAAGCTCCTGTGCCATGCCTTCCTTCGAATAGATTTCGCGGAAGATCGCCCTCCTCTCGGGACATCGCCTGCCGGGCAGTGCATGGCAGACCCGGAGCTGCGCGCCGTCATGGATCAGCCGGTTGTCGATCTGTTCGGGGGCCTCGTCGGCCGACAGGCGCATGCACGGCATGCTGCCGGGGGGGCCGTTCTTGATCCGCTCGACAACTTGATTTCGAAGCTCTGGATGCCGGATCAGCTTGCGCTGACGGGCGCGCCGATGGATGGCTTTCTGATGCGCGGCAGCATAATGGTCGCCGTCATCGCCCGGTAGGCACTCATCGCTGAACCAGTCTCGTTTGATCTCGCGATAGATGGTGGCTTTCGAGCGCTGCAGCACGCGCGTCATCTCCCGGACGGGGATCTGCGCCAGCCGCCAGCGTTCGATCTAAACACGTTCCTTGACGCTCAGTTGCGTGTATACCGCTCCCATGGCAGACTTTCTCCATTGGATAAACATCTCTTTTCTAATGGGAGTCGCACTTGAGGGTAGCGCGCACCTGCGAACGTCTATTAAGCGCGCAATGTGGATTATGTAATAAATTGTCGAAACGACCCACCATTCAAAATGGCGGATGTGTCCGAGATTCAATTGGTCGT
>NZ_JAUOQN010000096.1:0-8798 GCF_030547555.1 Salipiger sp. 1_MG-2023
CAGCTCCGCCGTTGTCAGCTCCTCGCGGATGGCCTCCAACGCCACCTTCGCCTTGAACTCGGCCGAATAGCGTTTCCACTTCGTCATCTGGGTCGTTCCTTCGTCAGTCGCTACAGCTTAGCAACTGGTCCGAAATCTCGCGACCACCTCTAACCCCCGACCGCCTCTGGCGGGGGCGGCGCGCTGAACGGAAACTAGGGGTCCGCTGGGGGGGCGGTGGGTCCGGCGCGCTGTGCCTTGGTGCGCTCGGGCAGGCGCTGGCATTGGCGCGCTTGGGTCCCGCGCAGGCGCGGCAGGTGGAATCTTTGCGCGCCGTGTCTGTCTGGGTCTTGCGCCGGGCTGGCGGCCTCCCATCTGCCGCAGAGGGCAGGCGGGCTGCCCGCGAGGAGACAGTTCTGGACATCATTTTCGTATTGGCCGGCCTTGCCGGTCTGTTTGTCGGCGGCGAGGCCTTGGTGCGCGGCGCTGTCGCCATCGCGCAGCGACTGTCGCTGCCGCCGCTGCTGATTGGGCTGACGGTGGTTGGCTTTGGCACCTCGATGCCCGAACTGCTGGTGTCGCTTCAGGCGGCGCTGAAAGGCGCGCCGGATATTGCCATCGGCAACATCGTCGGTTCGAACATCGCCAACATCCTGCTGATCCTCGGCATCACCGCGCTGGTCTGGCCGATCCGGGTGTCGGGCGGCAGTCTGAAGCGGGATCTGCTGGTGATGATCGCGGCGGCGCTGGCGCTGATACCGCTGTTTGTCGGGGGACAGATCGGGCGCGGTGCGGGCTTGGCGCTTTTTGCGGGACTGGTGTGCTATCTGCTCTGGGCCTTTCTGACGCCGGGGGATGCCACGGAGGACAACGCGCCGCCCGCCGGGCGCAGCTGGAAGTCGGTGTTCTGGGTTGCGCTGGGGCTGGCGCTGCTGCTGGTCGGGGCGCGGCTTCTGGTCGATGGGTCCAGCAATATCGCCCGCCAGTTCGGCGTGTCCGAGGCGTTCATCGGCCTGACCGTCGTTGCGGTGGGCACGTCGCTGCCCGAGCTTGCGACCTCGGTCGTGGCGGCGCTGAAGCGGCAATCCGACATTGCCGTGGGCAATATCGTCGGCTCGAACATCTTCAACGTGCTGGGTATTCTCGGGGTAACGGCGGTGGTCTCGCCGGTGCCGGTGACGGCGCGGTTCGCCGCCTTCGATCTGCCGGTGATGATCGGCGCGTCCGTGGTGCTGGCGGCGCTGCTGCTGGCGCGCCCGGTGGTCGGACGGGTGCCGGGGGCGCTGTTGCTGCTGGGCTATGGCGCCTATGTCTGGGCGGCGCAGGGCTAAGATCGCAGGCCCCGAAGGCGAGGGTCTGGACCGCTTGCCCTGCGGACCCGCGCGACGATCTGGCACGCGAAAAGACGCAGGCTTTTCAGATGCACCTTGCCGTCGCCGCGCGGCGAATGGCCGAAAACATGCGCAAGGCGAAGGCCTTGCGCCGAAGGCTGCGGGCGATCGGTAAAACTCGATACGCATTCGCGCCAAGAGACATAATTCGGTTCCAATCTTACCACCGCCCGGTCCGGGGCCATTGGTTTAGTCGCCTTGAAGGGCATCGCACCGCGCGTGCTGTGCAGCCCGGCAGACAAACCATGACCTCGGATGCAGGGAGGCGGCACCATGAGCGACAAGGCGACCATCGCGCCAGCCATGCCTGCGGGCACTGTGGGTGATGAGCTGCCCCCCGGCACGCAGCTGTGCAACGGGCAGTACACCATCGAGAAATACCTCAACTGCGGTGGTTTCGGCATCACCTACCTTGCGCGCGACAGCCTGAATCGCAAGGTGGTGATCAAGGAATGCTTTCCCAACGCCATCTGTTGCCGGACGCAGGCCACCGTGCGCTTGCGCTCGCAAGGCTACAAGACCGACTTCAGTCAGGCGGTCGGGCTGTTCCAGAAAGAGGCGGGCGCGCTGGCGGCGCTTGATCATCCCAATATCGTCGGCGTGCACCAGATCTTTGAAGAGAATTGCACCGCCTACATGGCGCTGGATTTCGTCGAAGGGCTGGATCTGCTCGACCTGTCGCACAAGCACCCCGAACTGCGATCCCCCGCGGCGGTGCGCGAATTGGCCGAGATCCTGCTCGACGCGCTGGCCTATGTGCATCGCAGCGGCATCCTGCACCGCGACATCGCACCCGACAATATCCTGCTCGATACCGCGGGCACGCCGGTGCTGATCGACTTTGGCGCGGCGCGGCAGGGGGCGACCATGGCGTCGCGCATCCTGTCGCGAGTCTATACAGTCAAGGACGGCTATTCCCCGCAGGAGTTCTATTTTGCCGGCAGCGCGCAATCCCCCGCGTCGGATCTGTACGCGCTGGCCGCCACCTTCGTGCATCTGATCGAAGGCGCGCCGCCGCCCAACAGCTCGCTGCGGCTGGCGGCGGTGGCCGAGGATCGGCCCGATCCCTTCGTGCCGTTGTCGGGGCGCTTTGCGGCCTATGACCCGGCGCTGCTCGGCTCGATCGATTGCTGCATGAGCCTGTTCGCGCGCGACCGGCTGCCCAGTGCCGAGGCTTGGCTTGACGTGCTGCACGGGGGCGCCATGCCCGAGGCAGAGCTGCCGGAGCCCGCGCCGCTGGACCAGTCCACCAGCGCAGCCATCGCCGCGTTGGTGCAGGAAAACCACAAGATCGTCGCCGAAGCCCGCGCCGCCCGCATCGCCCCCCCGCGCGAAGACCTTGCGCTGCGCGCCGCCGAAGAGGCCCGGCGGGCGCAGGAACGCGAATACTGGGCGATCCTCAACGAGGACCCGGGCAGCTGGCGCAATGGCCCGGATGTGGCCCGGCCCGGCAGTGAGGCCGAAGACGCAACCGAAGACGAAAACGCTCCGGAACCGCGCCAACGCGGGCTGTCGCTTGGGGCGCTGTTTGGCTGGCTGCGCCCGCGGGCGCGCATCGACACCACCATCTGACGGAAGGCACCACCGACATGCTGGGTTTCAAGGGACGGATCGCGCGCAAGCGCCCAACAACACGCATAGAGCCGGGCGAGGCGGCGCTGCCTTCGGCGCTGCGGCTGCCGCAGGAGCCTATCGCCCCGCCGCCGCCCGCCCGCACGCAAGACGAGCGCAATGCCGAAACCGCCCGCGCCGGTGTCAGCCATGTTCCACGCCCCGAATCCAGCCAACATGCGCCCGCGCGCCGCACCATGGAAAGCGCGCGGCCCGAAACCACCCCCAAGATCTGGGACCTCGAGCCGCCGTCCCCCCCGACGCCAGCCGAGCCTGCGTCGATGCTGGCGCGCTGCGCCGGGCCATCGCAGGACGAGGGTGGCGATGATTTCCTTGCGCCGGGCCAGCCGCCCATGACGTTTCGCGCAGAGCGGCAGGCCAGCGCGCCGGGGGCAGCCGTGCCCGACCGCGCCCGCACCCGTCTTCTTGGCTTTCACGGCGACGGCGCGCCCGATGTGTTTGCCGATCAACCCACTGCCGCGCCCTCGGCTGCACCCTGCTTTCCCATTGGTTGGCTGATCGTGACCGATGGTCCGGGGCGCGGCGCATGCTTTACCCTGACAGCGGGGCTGTCGAGCGTCGGGCGCGATGCGGACCAGACCGTCAGTCTTGATTTCGGAGACGATGCGATTTCGCGCGCGGGGCATCTGTCGATTGCCCATGACGAGGAAGACGGCCGCAGCTGGGTTGGCCATGGCGGCAAGGCCAATATCGTGCGCCTCAACGAGCGGCCCCTGCTGTCGACCGAAGAGCTGCATGGCGGCGACATCCTTCGCATCGGCAAGACGGTGCTGCGCTATGTCGCGCTGTGCGACGACAGCTTTTCATGGGCCAAGGGCGATGGTTGAGCTACTGTGCGAGGCCGCGCTGGCGCAGGATATCGGCTCTCGCGCGCGTCAGGAAGACGCGGCGATTGCGCATTTCGCCAGCGGCGCGCCGGGGGGGATTGCGGTGCTGTCCGATGGCATGGGCGGGCATGACGACGGCGACCTTGCCGGGCGCATCATCGCCGCTGAAATGTTCGCAGAGCTGTACCTGTCCGCCGCACGCAAGGATGTGCTGCGCTTTGATTGCAAGGCGATCTTCGGCTCGGCGCTTGGCAGCGCCAATCGCAAGCTGCAACATCACATCGATCAGGGGCATTTGTCCGGCGATACCGGCGGCACGCTGTTGTCGGTGATCGTGACCGATGGCACGCTGCGCTGGATCTCGGTCGGGGACAGCCCGCTGTGGCTGTTGCGCGGCGGCAGGCTGACGCGGCTCAACGAGGTGCATTCGCTGGCCCCGCAAATCGACCTGATGGTTGCGGCGGGCGAGATCGACGCAGATACGGCGCTGGCGGGAGGCGGGCGCAACTGCCTGACCTCTGCAGTGACCGGGGGCGATATTGCGCGCATCGATTGCCCCGAAGAGGGCCTGCCGCTCTGCGCTGGCGATCTGTTGCTGCTGGCCAGCGACGGGGTCGAGACGCTGGATGAAACCACTCTGCGCGGCCTGCTGCAGCGGCGGCGCCATGCCCCGGCGCAGCAGATTGCCGATGCGCTGATCGGCGCGGTGCGGCGGCGCGCTGGCCCCGATCAGGACAACAGCTCGGTTGTGGTGATCCGGATGCGGGCGGCAACCGGCGTGCGGGCAGTGCTGCGCGGCTGGATCGCGGGGCTGCTCGACCGGGTGCTGCGCGCGCCCGCGCCGATGCTGGCCCCCGTCGTGGCGGAGCGCGCCTCATGAGCGCCGCCGATGCGATCGCCATCACCCACCGCCTGCGCGCCCTGCAAGAGACGCCCGGCCTGCCGCCCCGGCTTGCGGCCAATTGCGCCGCGCTGTCCAGTCGCCTTGCAGAGCCGGTGCGCATCGGCCTGTTCGGCCTGCCGGGGGCGGGCAAGCTGGCGCTGCTGGATGCGCTGTGCGGCAGCGCGCTGGCGCCGCTCGCGCCGCTGCCGACGCTTGAGCTGGGCTTTGGCACCGCCGCAAGCGTAGAGGCGATGCTGCCCGATGGCACTCTGCTGCGGCAGGCGGGGCTGCCAACGCCGGACATGCTGGCGCGCGGGCCGGCTTTTTTGCGCCTTGCCGCGCCGCTGCCGGGGCTGCGCGGGCGGCGCTATTTGCTGGTGGCCTGCGAGGCGGATCCGCGCGAGTTCGCCGCCGCGCTGGCATGGGCCGCGCCGCGGGTGGATATCGCTTTGTGGTGTGCGCGCGGCTGGTCGGGCGTTGATGCGCAAAGCTGGGGTGCGGCGCCCGACAGCCTGTGCAACCACGCCGCCCTCGTGCTGAGCCCGCAGGGCGAAGGCGCAGGCGACTGGCACGGGGCCGAAGGCTTCGAGGCGGTGCTGCCCCCCGATCCCGCGCGCATCGCGCGCCATCTTGATGACACCGCCGCCGAGGCCGCGTCGCACGACATGGCCGCCGCTGAATGGATGCTGCAACGCCACGGCATTGCCAGCGCATCCGCCCCGGCAGCCGTGCCCCGGCCCGAACCCGCGCCGGACATCGCCGAACCCCTGCGCGACAGCGCCGCCGCCCCGCCCGAAGTCGCGCCCGAAGCCCGGGCCGAACTGGGGCGACTGTTCCAATACCTGCGCGGCGCGGCGGCGGATCTGGTCGAGGCGCTGCCCTGCGCTGCGCTTGACGATGCGGCCTGCGCGCAGTTGCTGGAACGGCTCGGAACGGTGTTCGATAGCCTCAGTGCGCGGACGCAGGATCTCGACCGGGCGCAGGACAGCTGGCCAGAGCTGAGCGACATGGTCTTCGAAGCGCAGGACATGGCGCTGTTGCTGCGGATGGAGGGCGGGCCGGGGCAGGCAAGCGACGCCGCCCGCCTTCTGCTGCAATTGCGACAGGACATCGAGGTCAGGCTGGCCGCCTGACGTCACCACGAAAAACAAAAGGGGCAACAAGCCATGAGCACACAGGACAGCACGACCCTCAGCGCCCCGTTCGAGGCGCTGGGCGGGCTGGCAGACCGTCTTGCGGCAGTCGACAGCGAACTGACGACTCTCGCAGCCAGCGCCGAGCGTTCCGTCGCCCGGCAAGCCCGCCGCCTGCACAAGGAAATCCGCAGCTTTGATCCGGCGGTGACCTTCATCGGGCAGGTCAAGGCGGGCAAGACCACGCTGGTCAATTCGCTGGTCGGCTGGCCGGATCTGCTGCCCGCCGACGTCAACCCGTGGACCTCGGTTGTCACCTCGTTGCACCTGTCGCCGACGCTGCGACAAGACGAGCGCCGGTCGAGCTTTCGCTTTTTTGGCAACGATGAATGGGATGCGCTGCTGCAACAAGGCGGGCGGGTCGGGCAGCTGGCGGCGCGCGCCGGGGCCGAAGACGAGCTGGAGAAGGTGCGCAAGCAGCTTGAAGCGATGCGCGAGAAATCCCGCGCCCGGCTTGGGCGGCGTTTCCAGATGCTGCTGGGCCAGACCCATGATTATGACAGTTTCGACCAAGAGCTGATCGCGCGCTATGTCTGCCTTGGCGATGACTTCTGGGAGGAGCCGGCCCAGCTTAGCGCCGTGGCCGAGCATCTGGAAACCACCCGCGAGCGCGGGCGTTTCGCCGACATCACCAAATCTGCCGACCTGTGGTTCGGCGCGCCGGGGGTGCCGATCGGGCTGACCATTCAGGACACGCCCGGCGTCAACGACACCTTCATGATCCGCGAGCAGATCACCATCAACGCCCTGCGCGCCAGCCGCCTGTGCGTCATGGTGCTGTCGGCAAGCCAGGCGCTTTCGGCGGTGGATCTCGGGCTGATCCGGTTGATCTCGAACGTCAAATCCCGGCAGATCATCATCTTCGTCAACCGCATCGACGAGCTCAACGATCCGGTGAACGATGTGCCAAAGATCCGCGACAGCATCCGCGCCACGCTGGAACGGTTTCAGGGGCCGGTCGATGCCGAGATCCTGTTTGGTTCGGGCCATTGGGCCAGCAACGCGATCGGCGGCAGCATCGACGGGCTGGGCGCAAGCAGCGCCGAGGCGCTGATGGGCTGGCTCGAGGCGCATCTGACCGAGACCCTGGCCCAGCGGCCCCCCGCCGAGATCATCTGGACCATGTCCGGCGTGCCCGAGCTGGGCCGCGCCATCGCCGAGCGCCTCGAAAAGGACGCGGGCGCGGCGCTGGAAAAATCCGTCGACACGGCGCTGCGCAACCTGCGCGTTGGCGCGGCGGCGCGCGAGGCGCAGCTTGATGCGCGCAGCATCGGCGCACAGGCGCACCACGCCTGCACCCTCACGCCCGAGCAGATCTCGGACCGTTTCGCGGCGATTTCCGAGCGCGCCTATGGCCATCTCGAAACGCGGATGCAGGCGGTGAACGCCACCTTTGCCAGCCGCGCGGAATCGGCGCGGCGCACCTTTCTGGGCCGAGCGACATCGTCGCTGGCGCGCCATCTTGAACAGCATGGCGAGGGGCAGGTCTGGGCCTATGATCCTTCGGGGCTGCGGATGCTGCTGCGCACCGCCTACAGCGTGTTTGTCCACGGCGCGGGCAAGGCCGGAACCGAGGCGTTGGAACAGGCGGCGGGCGAGATCGACGCGCTGCTGCGCGAGGTCTTCGGCCTGCCCGCCGATGCGCCGGAACTCACGGCGCCGCCGCTGCCCGAGCCGGTCGCACCGGTGTCGCTGGGCCAGACCATCGCGCTGGATCTCAAGGGCCGCTGGTGGATGCGGTTCTGGCGTCGCCGCAAGGGCTATCAGGCGATGGCCGAGGATTTCGCCAGCCTGATCCACGAGGAAACCGCTCCGGTGGTCGAGGCCCTGCGCCGCGATTGCGCCGATCCTTACGCGCTGGTGCTGCGCGCGGTGCTGGCCGAATTCCTGAGGGCGCAGCGCGATCTGGTCCTGGGCCTGTCCTTCCCTGAAACGCAACTTCCGCTGAGGTCCGCATCATGAACGACGCCCCGCGCAAGCCCCGCATTGCCCTGATGGGCGAATTCAGCGCTGGCAAAAGCACGCTGGCCAATCTGCTGCTCGAACAGGACAGCTCTCCGGTGCAGGTCACCGCCACGCAACTGCCCCCGGTGTGGTACAGCCTTGGGCCCGGCACGGTCGAGCGCGAGTTGGCGGATGGCAGCACCGCGCCGCTGCCGCTTGACGACTGGAGCGCCGCCGACCCCGCCAGCACCGCGATGATCCGCGCCCGGATCGAGGCCGACCTGCTTTATGCCTTTGATCTGGTCGACATGCCGGGCACCTGTGATCCGTGCATGACCTCTGATGTGTGGTCGAACGTTCTGGCGCAGGTCGATATGGTGATCTGGTGCACCCCGGCCAATCAGGCGTGGCGGCAATCCGAGGCGGCACTGTGGGAGCAGGTGCGCCCCGAGCTGTGGACGCGCAGCCTGCTGCTGGTCACCCGCATGGACAAGATGCAAAGCGCGCAAGATCGCCGCCGGGTGCTGGCGCGGGTGCGGCTTGAGGCGGGCGAGATGTTTCGCGATGTGCTGCCCATTGCGCTGACCGGCGCGATTGCCGGGCGCGACGACGCTGACGTGCTCGAGCAGACCGGCGCGGCGGCGCTGGTGCGCTTTCTTGAAACCGCGCTGGACGAGGGCGCCTGTGCGCCGCCGTTGCCGCCAGCGCCCGTGTGCGAGCCTGCTCCGGTGCCCGTGGCTGCGCCAGTGCCCGAACCAGTGCCCGACGCTGCGGGCCGCGTGGTGCCGCGTCGCATCCAGCGCAGCGGCGAAGGGCGGCGCGAGCGCCCGCAAGCCGGGGTCGGGTGATTTGTGCTGACTTAAAGGGGTCCTTAACAGGCCGCTGAAAAACTCCGGCCTCGACGCCCGTAGCGGAACATGATTCATCGCCACCGCGGCATGGATGGAGG
>NZ_JAUOQN010000097.1:0-8772 GCF_030547555.1 Salipiger sp. 1_MG-2023
AAAGCTGCCGCCTGAAATGAAACCCATGCTACAGCTTAGCCCGGCGGAAAACTGGTCGAAAATTCAGGACCACCTCTCAGATCTCGTTCTCGGCGCCGTCTCGGCGCTGATGCTCGTGGCCACCGGCGCGGTTGCGCAGGATTACCCGACCAAGGAAATTCAGGGCATCATCCAATGGGGGGCTAGCGGCTCGACCGACACGGTGATGCGCTCGGTCACGCCTTATGCCGAAGAGGTGCTGAACGGCAAGGTGGTCATGCAGAACATGACCGGCGGCGTCGGTGCCATCGCGCTGAACAACGTGGCGGGCAGGGATGCCGACGGCTACACCCTGCTGATGGGCGCTGAAAACCCGATGCTTTACAAGATTATGGGTCTTGGCGACAAGGATTACAGCGATTTCACCCCGATCACCCTGCTTGCCCGCGGCACGCCGATCCTCGTGGCCAGCCCCGAGGCGCCGTTCGACGATTATCCGGGCATGCTGGCCTATATCAGGGAAAACCCGGGCGAGCTGCGCTTTGGCACGACCGGTCCGGGGGGCCTGCCATCGGTGATCACCGCGATGATGAACACGGTCGAGGGCGAGCTGGACGTGATTTCGGTTCCCTATGATGGCGACGGCCCGGCGCTGACCGCGCTTCAGGGCGGCGCGATCGACGTGATGCCCGCCGTTCTGGGGGTCGCGATCGAGACCATCAAGGCCGGCAAGCTCAAGCCGCTCGCGGTGTTCGATGTCGCCCCCCTCGACAAGTTGCCGGGCGTGCCCGAGGTGACCCGTTTCAACGAGGGCTATAACACCTACCTGCCATGGGGGCCGTTCTTTGGCGTCTTCGTCAAGAAGGGCACGCCGGACGAGATCGTCGCCGCGTTGCAGGAGGCTTATACCAAGGGGACCGCAAACCCCGAATTCGTCGAGCTGATGGAAAGCCGCGGCTATTCCATGATGAACCTCTCGGGCGATGCGGCCGAGGCGTTCCTGACCAAGTGGCAGCAGGGCACCGTCTGGCTGCTTCAGGACGCCGGCCTTGCCAAGACCTCGCCCGAGGAATTCGGCATCGCCCGCCCCGAGTAAACCGGCGCCGCGCCCGGCCCTTGCGGCGGGGCGCGGCGGCCAAGACCGGATCGACAGCTCGCGTCCGGTCTCGCTCTGACGGCCGGCGTCAGGCCACGCGCCGCATCTCTCTGCCCGAGGCTGCGGCGCTTTCTTTGCAAGCAGCTCTGCGCCGGGCGTGGCAGGGCAGGAGGCCCCGAGGACCCATGTCCAGGATCGAAACCGAACACCATGACGGGCGCTCTGACGCCGCGCCGGGCGGCTATGCAAACCAGCGCCGCCCCGGAGAGCTGATCTTTGGCGCTGTGCTTGTTATCGCCAGCCTCGTGCTGCTGTGGGAGGCCTATGGCATCAGTGGTTTTGACCAGCTGAGCGCCCCGGGCAGCGTGCCGATGGCGACCACCGGCGTGATGGCCATCAGCGCTATTGTCATCTTTTTCAGGGACCTGCGGCGCAGCCGCGTTGCGAACGAGACCCTGTCGCGCGACATCCTGCCCGGCAAGGTCATCGTGGTGGCGCTGTTGCTGACCGGCTTTGGCATCGCGCTCAAGCCCGTCGGCTTCCTGCCGACCTCGGCGGTGTTCCTGATTGCAATCGTCAGGATGCTGGGCCGGCGCGGCTGGGTCTGGACGCTGAGCGTGTCACTGGGCACGTTGCTGCTGGTCTGGTTTGTCTTCCGTATTGTGTTCACCGTTCTGATCCCCGCGGGCATCGTGCCCGAGGCCGAGATCATTCAGGCCTTTCGCAACCTGTTTGAAGGGGCACCGTGATGGAAACCCTCATTGCCTTCCTGACCGTCTTCACCCATCCGCAGCTGTTGCTTCTGGTCGGCGTCGGCACCTTTGCGGGCGTCTATGTCGGGGCCATTCCGGGCCTGTCGGTGACCATGGCGGTGTCGATCCTGATTTCCTTCACCTTCACATGGGATGTGCTGCCGGCCATCGCGTTGATGATCGGCATCTACATGGGCGGGGTCTATGGCGGCTCGCGCACCGCGATCCTGCTGAACATCCCCGGCGCGCCCTCGGCCATCGCCACCGCGTTGGATGGCTATCCAATGGCGCAGCGCGGCGAGGCGGGCACCGCCATCGGCGTCACCACGGTCATGAGCTTTTTCGGCGGCTTCGTCGGCATCGCGGTTCTGGCCATTGCCGCGCCCTTCGTGTCGGATTTCGCGCTGACCTTCCAGCCGCGCGATTACATGCTGCTGGCGGTGCTGGGCATCCTGCTGGTCGGCTCGCTGTCGTCGGGCAGCCTGATCAAGGGCATTTTTGCCGGGGCGCTTGGGCTTGCCATTGGCGCGGTGGGCCGTGACCCGCTGACCTTTACCGAACGGTTCACCTTTGATCTGCAGATCATGCAGGGCGGCATCAGCTTCATCGCGGTGATGATCGGCATGTTCGGCGTGTCCGAGGCGCTGTTGCAGCTGCACCATGTCGACAAGGACGCGGTGAAGCAGAACATCAGCCGCATCGTTCCCAGCTTCGGCACCATCCGCAAGCACCTGCCGCTGTCGCTTCAGACCTCGTCGATCGGGGTGATCATCGGCGCGCTGCCAGGCACCGGCGGCGACATCGCCGCGCTGATGGCCTATGACCACGCCAAGCGCGTGACCAAGACCCCCGAGCGCGCCTTTGGCGATGGCGCCATCGAGGGCCTCGTCGCCCCCGAAACTGCCAACAACGCCGCCGTGGGCGGGGCCTTCATTCCGATGATGACGCTGGGCATTCCGGGCGACGCGGTGACCGCCATCATGATCGGCGCGCTTTACATCCACGGTCTGAACCCCGGCCCGATGCTGATGATCGAGCGCCCCGACATGTTCTGGTTCATCGTCGGCGCGCTGGTCGTGGCCAATGTCTTCATGCTGATCTTTGGCCTGACCGGCATCAAGATCTTTACCCGGATCGTCGAGATGCCGCGCGCTGTTCTGATCCCGCTGATCATGCTGCTGTCGATCGTCGGGGCCTATGCGGTCAACAATTCGCTGAGCGATGTCTACTGGATGCTGGGCTTCGGCTTCTTTGGTTATTTCATGCGCCATTACGGCTATCCGCTGGGGCCGGTGATCCTTGGGGTCATCCTGTCGCGGCTGCTGGATGACAACTGGCGGCGGGCGATCATTTCCGAACGCGAGGATCTGGGCCGCTTCTTCTGGGGCATCATCACCAGCCCGCTGTCGGCGACGCTGCTGGCCGCGGTGATCCTGATCTTTGTTTCTCAAACCCCGCTCTGGACCCGCGCCAAGGCGAAACTGCTGTCGACGGACGCCTGACCCATCACGGAGGATCAGAATTCTGGCCATATCGCTGCCTCGCGCGCCATATCTGCATCAGATAGCGGGGCGGCCGACCCAGATGGCGTGAGCTGCGAGTTGCTGATCCCGCGTGCGCAGAGGATGCTGTTCGTCGATTGCCCAAGGAGGCGAGATCAGCAGCGGTTTCAAACCGCCTGAATCCGCCTGCGCGGGGATCGGCCCACCGACCGATCGCGTTTTAAAAGCCGCGGTCAGGCCCAGATGATGCGGCAGTTGGCTTCGATTTCCGGGGTGCCAAGCGCGTGGTCCTGCACCTGCGCGGTGCCGGCTTCGAAATCGGTTTCGGTGACCGTGTAACCGCTGTCGATGCGGGCAACCATGCGGATGTCGCCGAAATCGGTATCGTCCTGCTGGTAGGTCTCGCCGTTGTACAGTGTCGCGCCCTCTTCGGACCAGTCGTATTCTGCCGGAAAGCTCTGGCCTTCGGGCACGTAATAGACGTTGAACCCCGAATAGACGTAGCTTGCCTCGCCGGTCTCGCTGCTGGCGGTTTCGGAATAATCGGCCGGCAGCACATACAGCGTGCCGCTGTCCTGCGGCAGGGTAAAGCTGACGGTATCGGCGCTGCCGGCGGTGATCTCGGTCAGGTCTTCTTCTTGCGAAAAATCATCGAGCGGCGCCGGGCTGGCGGCAATTTCCGACGCGGTGAATGTCAACGGATCGTCGTCGCCTGCGACGGTTTCATCGCCCGTGGTGTCATTGTCAGAACGGTCCGTGGTTGGCGCGGCCTCGGTCGGCGTGCTGTCTTCCCCGCTTTGAACTTCGGCCCCGCTGTCGACTTCGGCCTGTGCGCTCGTGTCCTCCGGGACATATTCCGGAATCTCGATGATGCCGACGGCCTCGTCGGGGTCGATGGCCGCATCGTCTTCGTGGGTCCCGGTTTCGTCGTCTTCTTCCGGCGAAGGATCGGTCAGCACAAAGGCCGACACCCCGACGACCCCGGCCAACAGCGCCATCATTCCGAACATAACCCAACTCCGTTTACTGATCACTGCCTTCGGTATGAACCGCGTAGATTGGCCAAGCCTTAATACGTCGGCTTTTGCGCGAAGCGCTGAACCGGTTTTCGCACAATATTCGAAAATAATCCTGTGTGAATTTATTATGCATCCGCAGAAAAAGTCACATTTACGTACAGGTCATGCCTCGCTATCCCAAGACGAGTCGGATAGCCATCACTCCCGCAATAAGGGTGATAGAGATGCCGACATACACACTCAACGAGAGCGAAACCTTTACCGCTCAGGGCGTTTCAGCGGATATGTTCGGGGCGAATTACGTTACGATCTACGATTACGAAATATCTGAGACTCCGGTGCTGATCGAGCAGCTTGCCTCGCTCAACGTCAGCACGCTGCGGTTTCCCGGCGGCAGTGTCACTGAAAGCGCCTTCACCGAGGCAAGCTTCCTGACCGGCGATTACACAGCGCAAACCTATACGCGCGACGACGGATCGGTGCAGAACCTCACAACCCTAGCGGAATTCTTCAGCGTGGCGGGGCAGGTGGGCGCCGATGCGCAGCTGGTGCTGCCGACGCGCGCCGCCTTTGCCCAGTCAGCGGCGCAGGCGCTGGCGCGCGGCACCTATGGTGAGCGGACCGCCATCGACAGCGCCTATTTCGCGCATCTGGCCAATTTCCTCGACACCGCGCGAGCCGAGGCGCGGGCGAACGGGGTCGAGATCACCAGCGTCGAGATCGGCAATGAATTCTGGGGCAGCGGCGAGATGACCGCCGAGGAATATGGCTATCTGGCCGGGCAGGTCGCCAATTTCATGGCCGATCAGTACCCGGATATCGCTGTATCGGTGCAGATCACCGCCTCGACCGGCATCTTCAGCCCGCTGCAAGACCGTCTGGCCTATCTGGAACCGGATGGATCGGGCGATTTCATCCTGCACTGGGCGAGCGAATACAGCGGCACCCCGCCATCGTCATGGTCGCGCGGCACCGTGTCGGCGCAGGGCAATGCCATCACCCAGACCAGCGCCATCGCCGAGGCGCTGGTGGATGCGGGCGCCACCGATGCCATCGACGGCGTGGTGCAGCATGTCTATTTCGACGACGGCTTTGCGGGCATCGACAGCGAAAACGAATTTGCGCTGAACGTGATCAAGGGGATCTTCGAGACCGTCTCTGGCCTCAGCGATGTGCCGATGTCGGTCAGCGAATGGTCGCCGCGCAATGCGCTTGGCGAGGACAGCAACAGCGGCAACGCCACTGGCCTGCATTATGCTCATACCGTGGTCGAGGCGTTTTTCGAACTGGCCGCCGCCGGGGTGGAGCACGCCAATTTCTGGCCGATCACCTTTTCCAGCGCCAAGACCTACCGCACGCTGATCGATTCTGACGAGGCCGAGCTGACCTTTGGCGGGGTGGCCTTTCAATGGCTGACGCAAAGCGTGGGCGGGCTGCACACGGTGCTGGATTACGAGGTAGCCGGGAGCCTCGACGTGCACGGGTTCGGCTCGACCAGCACGCTGGCGCTGTTTGCCGCCGAGCGCAGCGGCAGCGATGCCGACGTGGCGCTGGACGTGTCGGAGCTGTTTGCGGCGGGCGACTGGTTTGCGCTGGTGAGCACGCTTGGCAGCGAGGAGGGCAGCTATTCCGACACCGATGACGACCCGCTGATCACCCATTACGATGGCTATGTCGGATCGGGGAACACGGTCAGCTTCGGGCTTGATGCCTGGAACCTTGCGCGGGTGGAATTGCAGGCGATCACCGCAGGCGGAGACACCCTGCGCGGCGCCGATGGCAATGACACCATCCGGGGCGATGCGGGCGACGACATCCTGCGGGGCGGCAACGGCGACGACCAGCTCAAGGGTCAGACCGGCGATGACCAGTTGTACGGCGGTCAGGGCGACGACTGGCTTTCGGGCGGCTTTGGCGATGACAGCATGATCGGCGGCGATGGCGATGACGATGTGTACGGCGGCGGCGGGGCCGACGTGCTGATCGGCGGAAACGGCGGGGATTCGCTCTATGCCGAAGAGGGGCGCGATTACGTACAGGGCGACGACGGCAACGATCACATCTGGCTGGGCGGCACGGGCAGGTTTGCGCGCGGGGATGCGGCGGAAAACATCGACACCGGGGCGCAGGTTGGCACGGGCGGGGTGATCGACCTTGGTGGCAAGACGCTGCTCGAGGCGGTGAGCCGGGGCGGCGATGGCTATGACGTGCTGCATCTGACCGATGGCGGCGATGCGTTCTTTCTGCATGACGCCATCACCGGGTTCAATGACGAGGTGGCGCTCAGCCGCGATTCCGACGGGCGGCAATCGGCGGCCCGCTTTGTCGGCATCGAAGAAATCGACGCGGGGGCGGGGGATGATCTCGTGGATTTCACCAGCCCGGATTATTCGATGGATGGCGAGAGTATCCGGGTGGATCTTGGCGGCGGCAACGATGTGTTCTGGGGCACCGACAGCGATGATGTGGTGTTCGGCGGCGCGGGCAATGATTCGATATTCGGCGGCGCCGGGGTTGACCGGCTGACCGGCGGCGCCGGGGCGGACAGTTTCGAATTCACGCAAAGCGCGCGCTATGTGACGGTGACCGATTACAACCCGCATGAGGGCGATAGGCTGCGGTTCTACAATGCCGGCTCGATGCTGTTCGACGAGAGCAGCGTCAGCCTGACCGCGTCGGGGCTGTCGATCGTGATGACCCACAGCGACACCGGCGCGCGCGAGGTGATGCATGTGACGCTTGAGGGGGTCTCGGATCTGTCGCTGCCGGCGATCAGTGCAGGGATCGAAATTCTCTGAGCCTGCCCGGTGGGTTCGGCGGAGGGGGGGGCAGCCCCCCCCGGGATATTTTTAGCCAGAAGAAGCCGCTGGCTCACTCGGCGGCGAGTTGGCTGCCTTCGGTGACCAGCGCGGTGTAGTGATGCGGCAGGCGCATGGTGATGAGGTCCTTGCGTCTTGTGACATTGGTCGGGTAGGGGCCGCCAAGGTTGGTCAGGTCGATATCAAGCGTGGCAAGGCCGGGGCTGTCGAGGATGGCGCTTTCCTGACGCGGGAAGGCGAAGGTGTCGGCACCGAAGATGCCGCTGTGGCCGGGGCTGTCGGTGCAGGCGTTGGCGAAGACCAGATGCAGGTTGTTTTCGCCGCTGCGGGTGCGCAAGGCGTGCCAGTGATAGGGATCGGCGCCTTTCGGAATGGGCGCATTGTGCGGGATTTCGGTGCCTTGATGGACGCCGGTGAAGCCATCGGGCAAGGCGGCGGGGCAGGCGATGATGTCGCAGCCTTCGAGACCGAGGATGCGCCCGGATTCGGGCAGCAGCGCATCGGTGCCGGTGAGCAAGCCAAGCCGCCCGAACGGCAGATCGAACCATGTCCAGTCATCGCCGGGGGTGGCCCATGTGCGGTCTGCCAGCGACAGGTGGATCTTGCGGTAGCGGCCGACGCGGCCTTCGGGGCCGCTAAGCACCACCGTGTTATAGGCCTGCGCGCCGTCGCTTTCGGCAAAACCTGCGACGATGTGCAGACGATGCCGCATGGCGATGCGGGTGAAGGCGGTGACGCTGGGGCCAGTGATCGGCTCTGGCGTTCGGGTCAGGCTGAGTTCGGGCAGAACGAGCAGGGAGGCGCCCTTGGCCTGTGCCTCGGCGGCGTAGGCATCGATCTGCGCGAGGTTCTGCGCGGCATCGTTCGAGGGGGCGAACTGCGCCACGGCAAGGGTAGAGGCGGTGCCTTCGGGCAGCGGCTGGTAGCCGTAGAGGCGATGGAACTCCAGCGGGTTCCACGTAAAGCTGTTGGTCATCAGGGTCTTGTAAAGCGCGGGGCGGCGCATGTCGAAGACCGGCTCGCCCAGCACCTCGCGGGTGCGGGCGCGCGCCGGGTCGATCATGCCGGTGAGAATGGCGTTGCCGCTGTCGACGCTGGCCTCGACGGTGCCGTCGGGGCCGATGATGCAGCTGCCCCCTGAGAACTGCACCGTGCGTTCCAGCCCCCAGCGGTTGGATTCCACCACGTAGCAGGCGTTTTCAAAGGCGCGGGTGATCCAGTAGGGGGCCGGGGTACGCTCGGCCAGCCAGTTCGAGATATGGCAGATCACATCCGCCCCTTGCAGCGTTTCCAGCCGCACGGTTTCGAAGAAATGCAGATCCATGCAGATGACGATGGCGATGCGGCCAAGCGGCGTGTCGAACACTGCATGGGCGATATCGCCCGAGGCGGCCCATTTCGGTTCGGCGATATAGGGGTGCGACTTGCGATGCTTGCCGACCAGCCCGTCGGGGCCGATTAGCGCGGCGGAATTGTAATACAGCCCTGTCGCCTCGTCGATTTCCGGCATCCCGATGACGATGTAGCACGGCTCTGTTGCACAAAGCCGCTGATGGCCAAGCTGCCCCTTCCCCCGGACACACTTATCCTACAGCCTCGGTCACG
>NZ_JAUOQN010000098.1:0-8654 GCF_030547555.1 Salipiger sp. 1_MG-2023
TCGGTCTGCTCATCCCCTCCAGTTATCGCACTGGATTCGCAAGGTGAATCCCTCACAGGCTTTGTGCAACAGAGCCACTCCGATGCAATCAAGGTTGATGAGCGATTCAATGCGTGACCATATCTGAAACCCGCATGGGGCGGGCCAGATACACGGACGTCATGGAACTCCCCTCATGGGCGATCAGGTCGAACCTGTTTGGAATACTCTTCGGATCCATTCCCATTCCGCCAAAGCCGCAGCGACCTGTCCGTGCCGTGGCACGGTTTCGCGCCAAGTTCACAGCATCACAAAGATCCTCGTCGTGCAGGGCCTCCAACGCTCTCAACAGGTCAAGGCGAGATCATAACACTCACTCTGCGCGAACCATGCCCCAGCTGGGGCGGCCCCGTTCGTATCATCGAGATCTATCTACGCGGGCAAAAACCGATGTCGCGCGCGCCACGGAGGGCAGACCGCATGACAAACCGCCTGGCAAAGTTCACACATTGTAACCGGCTTGATCGTGCAGATCCGGCTCAGATATGCGTTCGCCGCGTGGTGGATGCACGTTAGCGATGCGCAGATTGCAGATACTCGTCGTCCAGCCCGAACAACGCACGACAACCGCTAACGGCCCTAAGCCGCCGCTCGCTCCATCGGTCAGCGCTGCGGTGCAGCTTCACCAAACCCGCCATGCGTGCGCCGCGCAGCATTTTGGCAGACCAAATGACGGTGTGCTGACAAGGCACTATATGATTGCCGCGCCAATGGCTGATGTCAAAGAGTGACTTTAGCATTTGATGATAGCTGATTTTGCAAAGCAACCACTCCTCTGCGTTTGTATTGCAATGCCAGGCCAACATAAAATTTTGAGGCAGTAACAGGCCAAAAACTGTCGGCCGCATCTGTCCTCGTCAAATTTCAAAAGAAAGAAACGACGGAAAACCCAGAATGCAGCGTATAATTTTTAAAACCATTCCCAATCCTTACCGAAGGCATCCACATGCGTCATTTGCTTCTTCCGCCTGGCCTGGCCGTGCTCGCCTGTCTTTACGCCACAACAGGGCAAGCCCATGAAGACTCCTTTCACTGCGAAGCGGTCATGGAATCCGTTGCGGAGGCGGGTTTTGACGATGTGGTCACGGTGACCTGCACCGACAATCAGGCCCTGATCTCGGGCGACACCTATCCCGACCACGAGATGATGACGGGGATCATTGGCACGAACGAGCAAGTGCCCGTGCCTGCGGTTGACTACGCCTCTCCTATTATATTGGCCCCTGTCAAAGGAACTGCGCCTCATACCCGCGATGCGGCGCTTGGCGTGGCAGTGAACGGGGTGCCGATTTATGACTACACCGCTGGCGGCGAGATGTCGCAAGAGGATCTGGCGACCTATCAGGCCAACTTGGACACTGTCGCGACGGGTCAGCTTGATGCCTGTGGCGGCCATGCGGGGCGCGGCGACGACTACCATTATCATGCAGCACCGACCTGCATGATTGATCAGATGGCGAACAAGGGCCCCGATGCGATCATCGGCTGGGCGTTCGACGGCTTTCCGATCTACGCAGATACTAATCCTGACGGCACCGCCATCGCCGCAGGCGTTCTGGATGTGTGCAACGGGCAGGCCGACGATGTCTTTGGATATCGCTACCACACGTCCGAAGGCGCTCCCTACATCATCCAATGCCTGATGGGGGAAGTGCCCGACATCGATGCCCTGCCGCGTGTGCGGCCCTTAGGTGCAGCAGACGGTGGTCGCGGGCCAGAAGCTGGCCAGCCACCGCGCGGCGGGGTTGATGATTTGGTGTTCGTGCAGGACGAGGACGGCACCCGGACCATGACCTACAGTTATCAGGGCGGCGATTACTACATCAAATACGCCCCGTCCGAGACCGAGAATTGCTACAACTTCGAGACCCGCACCGTGACCAACGGCGGGGAATTGTTCGAGAAGGAGTTGTGCCGCGAATGACCCGTTTTTCCGCTTTAGCCATCGCCATGCTGTGCTACACGACCGCATCGCCCGGCGTCGCGCAGCAAATGCCGCCGCCAAAGCTGGGTGACGCACCCGCCGTTCATGCAGCGGGGCCGAAGTTCACCGTGACAAGTTCAGCACTGGAGGACGCCGCTTCCTTGCCCGACGATCTGCGCTGCACCCGCAGCGGCGGGGACGGCGTTTCGCCGCCGCTGTCATGGGAAAATGCGCCTGCTGATACGCAGGCCTACGCCATCGTCATGCAGCATTATCCCCGTGGCACCTATCCGGGCGTAAACGAGCCGAGCCATTATTGGCTGGTCTGGAATATACCCGCCGATGCGGACGGCGTGGCGCGGGGCAATCCGGAGTCCTTGGGGGTAGAGGGCAGCGATAAAGACCTGCGCGCGACGGGCTATACGCCGCCTTGTTCGCCAGCCGGTGCGGGCACCCATGAATACACGCTCTGGGTCTATGCTCTTGATGCGCCGCTGGCTGATCTGCCGGAACAAGATGACATCGGCATTGGTTGGACCGACGTTATGGCCGCGCTGAAGGGTCATGTCCTTGCCGGCGACTCCATCACTTTCCTGAACTAAATCACGACAGCTTTGACACGATTGGACACGATATGCGTTTTATCTTTGCGACAGTAGCAGCCCTGACAGCCTGCGCCGCTCAGGCCGAAACCCGCGATATCACCGCCGACGTTTGGGTTGATAACTGGTTCACCATGTCCGCCAATGGCGAGGTGGTCCTTGAGGACTCCGTGCCGATCACGACAGAGCGGTCTTTCAACAAAGAAACCGCGACCTTTTCGGTCGATCTGCCAGCGGTGATCGCGATTGAGGCGAAGGATTTCAAGGAAAACGAGAGCGGCTTGGAATATATCGGCACAGATCGGCAACAAATGGGCGACGGCGGCATGATTGCCCAGTTCAAGGACGCGGTGTCTGGCAAAACGCTTGCCGTGACTGACGCGGATATGAAATGCCTTGTCGTGCAGTTTGCGCCGGTAGAGCCGTCTTGCGCTGATGAAGCGAACCCTGTTGCCGGGGAAGGGGCCTGCGGATTTGTTGCCACTGACATTCCGGCGGACTGGACCGCACCCGATTTTGATGACAGCGACTGGCCCGCCGCAATCGTCCATTCCGCAGCTGACGTCGGCCCGAAGGACGGCTATGATGAAGTCACATGGGACGACAGCGCAGAGCTGGTTTGGGGCGAAAGCCTGAAGCAGGACAACACCTTGCTATGCCGTTTGACGATCAGCGAATAGGTAAAACAACATCTGAAGGGTGTGGCATATTACATGCCTTACCCTTTAGAACTGCATTCCGGCATCATGACAAAGAAACTGGTAGAACGGAGTCGGAGCGGCCTTCCGCACTGAAGCGATAAACTCAAAAACCGTGCCCGTCGGAATGTTCGCTTCGACCGATGGCGCGTTCTTGGCTCGCAGATGCAGCGAAAGTCCGGTTTCCGCCCTTCAGGCTTTGGCGCAGGACGCGGCGAACAACCTCCCCCGGCTCCATTCAACCTTTCCAGTTCTGCAATGACGACTTGATGGTATTAGCGAGGCAGGAATATTCCTCGCTGCACGCCTCAACCATGGAGAATGACCTGTGGACAAGCTCTCAGTCATGCATGCCTTTCGTCGCATTGTCGAACGCGGGAGCTTTGCGCGTGCGGCTGAGGATCTGGGTGTTTCCCCGGCTCTCCTCAGCAGGGAGATCAAGCTGCTGGAAGAAAGCCTTGGCAGTTCGCTTCTGACGCGGACCACGCGGTCGATGTCGCTCACTGATGCCGGGCGTGTCTACTACGACGAAGCCATCAACATCCTGGACGCAGTAAGAAACGTCGAGACCCGCATACGGGAGGGAGCAGGCGCAGTGCGGGGCCACCTGAAGGTGAACGCCTCCAGTTCCTTCGGACAGACCGTCATCGCCCCGATCCTGCCAAGGTTCCTTGAGGAATATCCGGACCTGAAGCTGACCCTCTCGCTCGACGACCGGGTCGTCGACATGGTCGAAGGCGGTTTCGACCTTTCGATCCGCATCCGCGCCGTGATGCCGGATTCCGCCCTCGTCGCGCGCAAGGTCGGCACCATGCGGCAACGCATCTTTGCATCTCCGGCTTATCTGGAAGACGTCGGCGGTCCCGAGGCGCCGGAGGAGATCCCTGATCATCGGGTTGTCGGCTTCCTCCTGGCTGACCATTTGACCACGTGGGAGCTTCACGGTCCGGAGGGAATGCGGACCATCGAACTCGATCCACCCGTCCGGGTCGGAAACAGTCTTGTCCTGCGTGACTTGCTGGTTGCCGGACATGGCATCGGCACCTTGCCGGACTTCGTCTCGGCCGAGGCGGAAGCGCGGGGTGACTTGGTGCGTGTCCTCCCGGAGTGGGAGTTGCCGTCACCAGAGATCTTCGCAGTAACCGCATCCCGGCTCGGCATGGATGCCAAAGTGACAGCCTTCCTTGAACACCTGCGCGCGGCGCTCAATCGCTGAGATTATTCAACCCACGTAAAGAATGAAGTGACAGCGCGCCGGTTATTCCCGCGCGCCGTTTCGCTGATCTTCCAAGGCATCGAAAACCACTGCCAGAGAGGATCACATGACACGCGTTCTCGTTATATACTATTCCAGCTACGGCCATGTCCGCACTCTCGCAGAAGCGGAGGCCGAAGGTGCCCGGTCGGTTCCCGGCACCCATGTCGACGTCCGGCGCGTCCCCGAAACAGTGCCCGAAGATGTTCGCAAGACAGCAGGGTTCGCTTCCGACGATACGCCGGTCGCCTCACCCGCAGATCTTGAATCCTACGACGCCATCATTTTCGGAACGCCGACGCTGTTCGGCATGATGGCGGGGCAGATGAAGTCGTTCCTCGACCAGGCCGGGGGCCTCTGGGCACGAAACGCCCTGGTCGGAAAGGTCGCAGCGGTCTTCGCCTCCACCGGCTCGCAGCACGGCGGGCATGAGGCCACGCTGCTTTCGTCCCAGATCCCGCTCCAGCATTTCGGGATGCTCATCGCCGGGATGCCTTACACCTTCGCCGGCCAGAAGACGGGCGAGGCAATCGTCGGCGGCGCGCCCTATGGCGCAGGCACGATCGCGGGGGCGGATGGCTCGCGCGCGCCCACGGCAACCGACCTGGCCGGTGCGCGCTTTCAGGGCGCGCATGTGGCGCGGATCGCAGCGCACCTTGCCGATGCCGACCTGAGCGGGGCTGTTCTCGACGGGGAGGCCGCGTGATGCCTGCCTTGACAGTTGATTTCTTTCACGACGTCGTCTGCTGCTGGTGCTTCAACATCTCGTCGCGGATGCGCAGCCTTGCCGAGGAATTCGACCTCGACATCCGGCACAGAACCTTCGTACTTCAAGACAGCCCGACAGAGATGGCGGAGCGCTGGGGCAGCCCCGCCCAAGCCCGCGCGACTATCCTCGAACATTGGAAGGTTTGCCGCCAGGTCAGCGACTGGCCCGACCTCATCAATGTTGAAGGGATGCGCGCGGCTCCGTTCGACTATCCGCACGGGATGACCGCCGCGCGCGCCTGCAAGGCGGCCGAGCAGATCGGGGGCCAACCGGCCCACTGGGACATGTTCGACAGGCTTCAGCTGGCCCATCTCAGCGGAGCCCAGGACATTGCCGACCCGGACACCGTCCTGGATGTCGCCCGCGACCTGGGCTTCGGGGGCGCGACCTTCGCCGAGGCCTTCAACAATGCGGCAACTGCACGCGCTGTCGAGAATGACCGGCAGCATGCCCTCAGCTTGCAAGTGCATTCGATACCCGCCCTGATCATCCGCGAGACCGGCACCCGGCTTGTCAATGGGCCGCGCGAAGATCTCGCAGCGCAACTGCGAGCGGCCCTCCGGCTGGCCGCGTGAAGGAGAACAGCCATGATCATCTCGTTCTTCCGCAGGTGGAGGTCCCATCCCGGCCGGATTTTTCGCCGCCTTCCGCCCGATCTCCCGCCCCACATGATGCGCGACATCGGCCTGCCGCCCAAGGCTGACCGCCCGCGCATCCCCCTCAATCGTCTCTGGTGAGCCTTTCAAGGAGGGTGGACCCATGTCCCGCACAACCGACATATTCCTGACAGCGCTGGCTCCGGCGATCTGGGGCAGCACCTATCTCGTGACGACCGAGGCGCTGCCAGACGGCTACCCGGTTACTTTGGCGGTGCTTCGCGCCCTGCCTGCTGGACTTCTGCTGCTGGCCGTAACGCACCGCCTGCCGGGCCGCGTTTGGATTGGACGCATCTTTCTGCTGGGCAGCTTCAACTTTGCGCTGTTTTGGGTCCTCCTTTTCATCGCAGCCTACCGGTTGCCGGGAGGGGTCGCGGCCACGCTCGGCTCCCTTCAGGCGATGATGGTCATCGGCATGGCGCGCGGCTGGCTCGGCACACCGATCCGGGCGGGTGCCGTTGCTGCCGCGGCGGCCGGGGCCATTGGCGTCGCCCTCCTGCTGATCAGCCCGGAAGCGCGCCTCGACCCGATCGGGATTTTCGCCGGGCTTGGCGGAGCCGCGTCCATGGCAGCAGGCACGGTCCTCAGCCGGAAATGGCAGCCGCCGGTGTCCGCACTCACCTTCACCGCTTGGCAACTGACCGCAGGCGGCCTCATCCTGTTGCCGGTCGCCCTGCTTGTGGAGCCGCCGCTGCCCGCGCTTACCGGTGCGAACCTCGCTGGTCTCGCCTGGCTCGGTCTCGTCGGCGCAGCCGCCACTTATGCGATCTGGTTCCGGGGCGTGGCGCGGCTCGAGCCTGGTGCCGTCTCCATGCTCGGCATGATGAGCCCGATTACTGCGGTGGCGCTTGGCTGGGTCTGGCTCGGGCAGTCACTGTCGCTCTTGCAGGCTGTCGGGGCGATGATCGTCCTTGGATCGGTCTGGGCCGGCCAGCGCGCCAACCAGCCAACCGGCTCGGGGCTGACTTCCCCGGCTCCTATTCCGCGCAACAAAGTCACAGCCTGAAGCTGGGCCGCCCTACACCAGAAAGGAAGTCTGCCATGCGAGCCTTCGAAGACCCTTCATCCCTGTCCTATGCCCGCCTGACCGGGGCACTTTACCTGGCTATCGCGCTGGCTGGCGGGTTCTCGATCCTCTACGTGCCCGTGATGCTGAATGTGCCCGGCGATCCCGCAGCGACCTTCGACAACATCGCGCGCCACCGCGGGCTGTTTCATGCCGGCCTGATCGGTGATCTCGTGATGATGACGGCCGAGATCTTCGTCTCCGCCATGCTCTATTTCATGTTCCGCTCCGTAAACCCGACACTGGCCCTGGCCGCCTGTTTCGCGCGGCTGATGATGGTCGCGGTGATGAGTTCCATGCTGTTCTTCCACGCTGGGTCCCTGGCTCTGGCAGATGGGAGTGTTCCGCTGGGCAGTTTCTCTGAGGCGCAGAGGCTCCAGCTGGCCGGCCTCATGCGCCATGTCCACGACGCCGGCGTCTGGATCTGGCAGGTGTTCTTCTGCCTGCACCTCATCCTCCTGGGGAGGCTGGTCGTGCGCTCTGGCCTATATCCGCGGTTGATCGGCGTGGGCCTCATGGTGGGGGGCACAGGCTATCTTGTCGATAGCGTGCAGGTGTTTGCTCTGCCCGAAGCGGCAACCCTCGAAGCCTTGAAAGTGGCATTGCTGATGGTCGTCACGGCCGCGGAGCTGAGCTTCGCCCTGATGCTCATTCTGCGGGGGCCACGCCCTTCCACGCCGCATGCTGCGCAAGGCTGACCCAGAGCCGAGGACGGCGCAGAAATTTCCGGAAGCCTCAGAAGGGCGAACCGGACCGGTTCAGGATGGAAAGGAAAGAGCCATGGACAATCGAAACTTCCAAGTTCGCGCCATCGGAGAGATTGCCATCAGGTGCGTCGACTATGGGGCCATGGTGGCCTTCTACCGGGATGTGATCGGGCTAAGTCTCATGAACGACCCGGACAACACCCCCATCGCGTTCTTCAGGATCGCTGACGGCTTCGGGGGGCATACGGCGGTCCTGGCATTGTTCCGGCATGACGTGGAGGGCGCCGGCAGAGCCCACGGCAGTCCGAAGCCGCCTGGAACGGGACCCGCATCCTCGCTGCATCACCTCGCCCTTAGCCTCCCTTGGGACGAGCAGGATGCGGTAATGGCCTGGTATGAGCACCTTGGGTGCGCCTACGATGTCAAGTATTTCGACTGGGTCGGTTGGAGGGGGATTTTCACGCTCGATCCCGATGGCAACACCATCGAACTTGTCTCGAAAGATCCTGATCACCGATAGTTGCCTGAAATCGGCGTCTGCTCAATTGTCACCTGCGACCAATCGAACGATTTCATGGGCACCCGCAAACCTCGGGTCGGGTCAATTTCGACTTGCATAGCAACGGGGGCCGAAAAAGGGGCTAACGGCGAGAAGGACCGCGGCCCCCTCCGCTTCGAGGGTGAGATCGTCGCCGAGTTGGACGACGTGCACGATGGGTTCTGGCGCAACAGCGACAGCTGAGCGTTACCGTGACCGTCCCAGGCGAATACGCTGGGCGCAAGGACGCAACGGGCCAGAAACTGACATTCGCACGAAACGCAGCGAACGACCGGTCTCTGCCGTCATTCCCCCGTTGATAACTGTTCCATCCCGGATGATCACATAAACCCTCGGCGGTCTGCCCTTTTCATGGCAAGATCGGTTCTGAGGGAAGTTC
>NZ_JAUOQN010000099.1:0-8281 GCF_030547555.1 Salipiger sp. 1_MG-2023
CAACGCACGCGCCGACTCCGGCGTCAGCGCTACCCGGTTCTCACCAGGCACTAGCTCCTTCGGCGTCCCTATCTTCATGCTCTGTCCCTTCAGTCCACCGGCCCGAGAAAGGCGAAATCGCAGCCCTCATCCGCCTGCATCACCTCGGATGCATAAAGCCGGTCATAGCCGCGCCGCTGCTCGGGCGGCACGTTGTCGCTGACCCACTCGGCGCGGCGGCTTTCCAATTCGGCATCATCGACCAGTAGCTCGATGCGCCGCTCCTTGACCGACAGCTTGATGCGATCGCCGTTGCGCACCAGCGCCAGCGGCCCACCGACCGAGGCCTCGGGCGCGACATGCAACACAATGGTGCCAAAGGCCGTGCCCGACATGCGGGCATCGGAAATGCGCACCATGTCCTTGACGCCCTGCTCGGCGATCTTGCGCGGCAGCGGCAGATAGCCCGCCTCGGGCATGCCGGATTCGCTTTTGGGGCCAGCGTTCTGCAGCACCATGAAATCGTCCTTGGTGATGTCCAGATCCGGGTCATCGACCCGCGCTGCAAGATCGGCCAGCGAGGTGAACACCACCGCCCGCCCCTCTTTTTCGAACAGCGTCTTGTCGGCGGCAGAGCGTTTGAGGATCGCCCCGCGCGGCGCAAGATTGCCGAACAGCGCCACCAGCCCGCCCTGCGGTTCCAGCGGCTCGGAGGCCTTGGCGATCACCCGGCGATCCACCCAGCCTTCGTCCTGCTCCAGCCGGTCGCCCAGCGTCTGGCCGGTGATCGACAGCGTATCGAGATGCAGCAGCGGTTTCAGCTCGCGCAGCACCGCGCCGACGCCGCCCGCAAAGAAGAAATCTTCCATGTAATTGCTGCCCACCGGTTTGAGGTTCACCAGCACCGGCGTGGTATCGGACAGCTCGTTGAGCTTTTGCAGCGACACCGGGATGCCAAGGCGGCGCGCCACCGCCGTCAGGTGAATGATGGCGTTGGTCGAGCCCCCCAGCGCCAGCAACACCCGCAGCGCGTTTTCCACCGATTTTTCGGTCATCACCTGCGACGGTTTGATCGGGTTCAGGATCATCCGGGCAGCGGCGCGCCCCGATTCCTCGCCCGCGCGCAGACGGTCGGCGTGCACCGCCGGGATCGCCGCCGTGCCCGGCAGCGACATGCCCAACGTTTCGGCGATGCAGGCCATGGTGGAGGCGGTGCCCATCACCGCGCAAGTGCCCGAGGTGGTGGCAAGCCGCCCCTCGATGTCGTTGATCTGTTCGGTCGTGACCTCCTTGGCGCGGTATTTCGACCAGAAGCGGCGGCAATCGGTGCAGGCGCCCAGACGTTCTTCCTGATAGCGCGAGGTCATCATCGGCCCCGCCACCAGTTGCACCGCCGGCAGATCAGCGGAGGCCGCCCCCATCAGCTGCGCTGGCACCGTTTTGTCACAGCCGCCCATCAGCACCACCGCATCCATCGGCTGGGCGCGCACCATTTCCTCGGTGTCCATCGACATCAGGTTGCGGAATTTGAGCGAGGTCGGCGACAGGAACACCTCGCCCAATGAAATGGTGGGGAATTCGATCGGCAGCCCGCCTTCCATCAGCACCCCGCGTTTCACCGCGTCGAGCAGTTCGGGGAAATGCCGGTGGCAGTTGTTGAATCCCGAAAAGCTGTTGGCGATGCCGACGATGGGGCGTTTCAGCATGTCGCGGCTGTAGCCCATGGAAGAGGCAAAGCTGTTGCGCAGGTAGACCGAGAAATCCCGGTCGCCGTAATTGGTCAGCCCGCGCGACAGGCCCTGTTCTTTGTCGCTCATGCGATGGCTCCCAGTTTGGTGCGAATGTATTTGGCATCGAGGTAATCCTTGATGCCCAGCGCGCCGCCTTCGCGGCCCATGCCGCTTTCCTTGATGCCGCCAAAGGGGGCCTCGGCGGTGGCCAGCAGCATCTCGTTGACGCCGATCATGCCGCATTCAAGATCCTCGGAGGCCCGCGTCGCGATGCGCAGATCGTTCGAGAACACATAGCCCGCAAGGCCAAAGGGCAGCGCATTGGCGCGGGCGATCACCTCGTCATAGTCGCGAAAGGTGGTGATCGGGGCGATGGGGCCAAAGGGTTCTTCGGTCATCACCAGCGCATCGTCGGGCACTCGCCCCAGCACGGTGGGCTCGATGAAAAACCCCTTGTTGGCGCCCGCAGGGGTACCGCCGCCCGCCAGCAGCTGCGCGCCCTTGTCCAGCGCGTCCTGCGTCATGCGGCGGATGGTCTCCAGCCCGCGCCGGTTGGCCATCGGGCCGACCTGTACGCCATCATCCGTGCCGCGCCCGATCTTCAGCGATTTTGCCACCTCGGCAAAGCGGGTGGAAAACGCCTCGTAGCTGGCCTCGTGCACGTAAAAGCGGGTGGGCGAGATACAGACCTGCCCGCAGTTGCGGAACTTGGTGGTGGCGCAGGTCTCGGCGGCAGCGATGGCATCAAAGTCGTTGAACACCAGCACCGGGCCGTGGCCGCCCAGCTCCATCGTCACCTTCTTCACGCCATCGGCGGCAAGGCGCAGGATCTCCTTGCCGATGGGCACAGAGCCGGTGACGGACACCTTGCGCACGATGGGAGAGCCGATGAGCTGCGCCGCGATGGCCCCGGAATGGCCAGTGACCATGTTGACCGCCCCCGCCGGGATGCCCGCATCGTGGCAGGCCTGCACCAGCGCCGCGCAAGAAGCCGGGGTTTCCCCCGCCGGTTTCACGATGATGGCACAGCCCGCGCCCAGCGCGGCGGCGATCTTGCGGGCAGGCAGCAGCGCCGGGAAATTCCACGCGCTGAAGGCCGCGACAACACCCACCGGTTGATAGATCACCTGCATCCGGCTGTCGGGCGTGCGGCTTTCGATGGTCTGGCCGTAGATACGCTTGGTCTCTTCGGCGTACCATTCAAATTGATCGGCGGCGGCATTGGTCTCGCCCTTGGCCTCGGCCAGCGGCTTGCCGGTTTCAAGCGACATCAGCATGGCAATGCGGTCGGCATCGGCGCGCAGGATCTCGGCAACCCGGCGCAGCTTTGCCCCGCGCTCCCACGGGCCGGTGGCGCGCCAGGCCTTGAACCCCGCCTGCGCGGCATTCAGCGCGTCGGCAACATCGGCCTCGGTGGCGACGGCGATCAGGCCTAGCGCATCCTCGGTGGCGGGATCGGTGACCGGCTTGGTGCCATTGTCAGAGGCGGGACGCCAGTCGCCGCCGATATACAGCTTCAGATCGTGATACATGCTTTTCTCCCGTGGCTCAGATCGTGGCGTGCAGGTATTTCGCCTGCACGTCTTCGACCCAGTTGCCGACGTTCCAGTTTCCATAGGCCCCCATGCCCGCGAGCGGATCGCGCCCGGCATAGACGGGGATGTGCAGCAGGCTCAGCCCGTCATGGGCGAACCCCGCCTTTAGCGCCGCGTCCAGTTCTTCGCGGCTGGTGCCCCCCCAGATCGCCTTGACGCCGCTCACCGCCCCCGCCATCGCGACATAATCGACCGCTACGCTGTCGTTGGTCTTGAACGCGCGCCCGTACTGGGCGAGCTGAAGATCGGTGATCGCCGCCATGCGCCGGTTGTCGAACAGCGCGATCATGCCGCGCACGCCATGTTCCACCGCATCGATCAGCACCTGCGGGTTCATCACGAACGAGCCATCGCCAGTGAAGGCGACGCCATAGGGCGCGTCTTTGACCCCGGCCAGCCCCAGCAGCGCCGAGGCGGCAAAGCCCATATAAGACGCCCCGGTTTCGGTGACGGTCTCGGTCGGACTGTCGTCTTCGACGATCTGAAAGCCATTGGCCTGCACATCGCCCGCATCGAAAAACTTCACCGCGCCCTTCGCCTTGGCAAAGCTTGCAACGGCGTGGATGGCGGCGGGCTGGGTCAGCACCGGGGTTTTCCACACCGCATCGGCGATGGGCGCACCGGAAATGCGGGCAGCCTTGAAGGCGGTCCACTCGGCCTTTTTCGCCTCGCAATCGCGCAGCCAGTTTCTGCGGGCATCGCGCCCGGTGTCCTTGCCCAGCGCAGACAGCAGCGCGGTCAGCACCGCCGAGATATCGCCGGGCAGCGCTGTGGTGCGGGCGTAATGGGTCAGATCATCAAGATCGCCGTTGATATTGATCACCGCCCTAGCGTTGGGATAGCCGATCCCCGAGCAATCCGCCTGACAGACCCCGCGCGAGCCGACGATGATCACCAGCTCGGCCCCCTGCATGGCGAAATTGCCGCTGATCGATCCCTTGGAGCCGCCGACATGCATGTTCTGCACATGCCCGTCCATCATAACCCCGGTTGATCCCGGAGACAGCACCACCGGCGCGCCGATGGTGCAGGCAAAGCGGCGCAGCGCCTCGGAATGTTTGCGGCAGCCGCCCCCGGCCTTGATCACCGCGCGCGTGCCGCCCCGGATCAACGCTGCCGCCTCACTCAGAGCCGCGCCCACCGGGACGACCGGCGGTACGTCCTGCTTGCCGGGCAGCGTGGCAAGGTTGAGCTGCGTCAGCGCCGGCTGGGTGTTGATCGGCAGCAGGATATAGAACGGCCCCGCCTTGTAGGGATGATGCACGCACGCCGTGCCGCGCCGCATGCATTCGCGCAACGCGCCGGGGGTATGCAAGGTATAGGCCTGCCCCATCAGCGCGCCGATCTGGCCAAACACCCCCTGCTGCGGCTTGGGCACCTGCTGCATGTTGTAGCCCTCGCCCCGCGTCGTCTCGTCGCCGTAGATGTGATACACTCCCACACCATTCGACGCCGCCGCCAGCGAGCCCGCCATGGCCTGCAAGCCCCCCGGCCCGATCGAGGTCACCACCGCGGGCGTCTGCCCGGTGACCCAGGCATGGGCGGTGGCGGCATGGGCCATCTCGACCTCGTTGCGGCAGTTGATCACCTGCACCGCACCTTCCTCGTGATAGACCCGCAGCACCTCGCCCAGATCGGTCGAGCCATGGCCGAAGATGGCAAAATAGGTGCGCACTCCCTGCTTCATCAGCGCCACCACCAGCGCCTCGGACAGCGTCAGCTCAAGCACGCCCTGCCCGGGAAAGGCGGTGTCGAACTCTTCTGAGGCAAGGCGGATGGCGCGGCTGCGCGTGGCCTCGGCGGCGGGCATGTCATTCTTGTCCAGCATCATGCGTTTACCTTCTGTTGGTTGGACCGCCGGACCCGCAGTTCAGAAATCGCCTGAAGGACGATGATCAGCGCTGCGAGGCCGAGGAAGATCATGGCGAGCGGAGAGGTGAAGATGATGTCCCAGCTGCCGCCCGACAGCATCATGGCGGTGCGGAACTCGTTTTCGATGGTCGGGCCAAGCACCATGCCAAGGATGATCGGCGTGATCGGCACCTCGAGCGCGATGAACAGGTAGGCCAGCCCCCCGATCGCCGCCATGGCGTAGATGTCGAAGACCGAGTTGCGCACCGACCACGCCCCGATGACGCAAAGCACCAGCACCCCGATGGCCAGCAGATCGCGCGGGATCTTCAGCACATGGACGAACAGGCGGATGCCCAGCAGTTGCAGCCCCAGCACCCAGACATAGGCGACGGCCACCGCGACATACATGCCGTAGACTTCGGTGGCGTGGTTCATGAACAGCGCCGGCCCCGGCGTGATGCCGTGGATCATCAGCCCCGCCAGCACGATGGCCGTGGCCGGATCGCCCGGAATGCCCAGCGACAGCAGCGGGATCAGCGTGCCGCCGGTCACGGCATTGTTGGCCGCCTCGGGGGCGATGACGCCGTCCAGCTCTCCCTTGCCGAAGCGATCCTTGGTCTTGGATGTGCGCCGGGCGTGATCATAGGCCAGAAACGAAGCGATGGCGCCGCCGGTGCCGGGGATCGCCCCGATGCCGGTGCCCAGCACCGAGCAGCGCAGCATCAGCCAGAACCGCCCCAGCAGCAGCCGGATCGACGGCAGTTCCGCCCGTACCCGGACCATGCGCTTGTGCTTGGTCTCCATATGGCCCGAGCAGGCCTCGATGATGAAGGGCACCGCGAACAGGCCGATCATCGCCACCAGCAGGTTCACCCCCTGCAGCAGGTTCACCGAACCAAAGGTCATGCGCGGCACGCCTTCCATCTGGTCCAGTCCGACGGTCATGATCATCAGCCCGAGCACCCCGGAGATCAGCCCCTTGAGCATCGAGCCGCCGCACAGCCCGCAGATCGTCGACAGGCCGAACACCACGAGGGCAAAGATCTCGGCCGGACCAAAGCCGATGGCCAGTTTCGAAACAAGGTTCACCGAGACGATCATCACGATCAGCGAGAACATCCCGCCAAAGACCGACGCAATGACCGCCGTGCCAAGGGCAATCGACGCCTCGCCCTTCTTGGTCATCGGGTAGCCGTCAAGCACGGTGGCGGCGGCGGATGGTGTGCCGGGGATACCCAGCAGTATGGCAGAGACCGATCCCCCGGTCATGCCGCCGATATAGGTGCCAAGCAGCAGGCCGATAGCCGGCACGCTGTCCATCGAAAAGGTGATGGGAAGCGCCAGCGCCAGCGCCACGGTGAATGTCAGACCGGGGATCGAGCCAAAGATCAGCCCTACCAGCGTCCCAAGGCCAACCGCTCCGATGGCCCAGGGGTCGAGCGCGAGCATTGCCGCGTGAAGAAACATATCCATGATTGGCCTATCCGAGGTTGATCCAGCTGCCGCTGGCCAGGTGGATGCCCATGAGCTTATCGAAGATCAGCCAGCAGCCCACGGTCACGCCCAGCGCCATCCCGACAAGCACCTTCGGCTTGCCGCAGCGCAGGTTCAAAGCGAGGATCGCAAGGATCACCAGCGGCGTCGCGAGCAGGAAACCGATCTTGTCGAGCAAATAGCCATAGGCGCAGATTTCCACGGTGATCAGCGCCAGTGGCAGCCACATGATGCGGCGGCTCAGCGCCGTATCCGTTTCGGCGGGCACGTCGGTACCGCTGTTGTCATGTTCGCGGGCCGCACGGTGCACCAGCAGCACCATGCAAAGCCCGACCAGAATGAACCCAAGCGTCAGAGGAAAGGCGCGCGGGCCGATGCTGTAGGCATCGAAGGCCGGGGGGATGGTCGACCAGACCAGCCCGGTCCATGTCAGCCCGAGGCCCAGAAGCAGCCCTCCGAAGATCAGGTCCTTGTGTCTGTCAGTCATCTGTCCAGTCCCCCTGCCCGCTCACATGCCCATGCCAAGCTCGCCCAGCAGCGCGCCGTAGAACTCGTCGTCCTGCTTGATCAGCGCACCGAACTGTTCCGGCCCCATATAGGCGGCGGTAAAGCCCAGCGTGCCGGTGGCCGCCTTGAACTGTTCGGTCTGGGTGGCGGCCTGTGCGGCCTTGGCAAGCGCGGCAATCACGTCATCAGGGGTGCCCGCGGGGGCGGCAAGACCGCGCCACATGGTGATATCGACATCGACGCCCTGTTCGGCGGCGGTGGGCACGTCGGGCAGCGCCTCGATGCGCTCGGCCCCGGTGACCGCAAGCACCTTCAGCTCGCCGCTCTGCATGTAGGAAGAGAACTGACCCGGCCACTGGATCGCGGCGTCGATGCGCCCCGCCATCAGCTCGACCGGCGCCTTGCCGTCGCCGTAGGAGATATACATGACCTTGTCAGCGATCCCCATGGCATCGAACAGCGCCGCCGACACCAGATGGGTGAACGATCCCTTGCCCGAAATCCCGACCTTGAGCGGCTTGCCCGCCATCGCCGCGGCCTTGAGATCATCAAGCGACGCCCAGCCGCGATCGGAATTGACCCCAAGCGCCGGGGTCTCGACCGAGATCCGCGCGATCGGGGCAAAGGCGGTATAGTCGAACGGCACGCGGCCGGTATGGGTGACGGTGTTGATGGAGTTGGAATTCCACACCAGCTGGTAGCCATCGGGGCGCGCCGCCGCGACATGGCTGTAGCCCACCGCGCCGCCGCCGCCGGGGCGGCTGACCGGCACCACCGGCTCGGGCAGTTCCTGCGACATCAACTCGGCCAGAAGCTGCGCGATGGTGTTCGCGGTGCCTCCGAACAGGATGGTCATCTCGATGGGTTTTTCCGGGTAGTCCGCCCGAGCGCCGCCCGGAAGCGCCAGCATCGAGACGGTGGCAAGCGCCGCAAGGGCACCTTTCATCGTGGCCTTGAAAATCATCTTCCTCTCCTCCCTGTTGATTGGTCGATAGGGCGGTGGCGCGGCGCGCCACTTACGCGGCCCCCCCCCCCCCCAAGTCAACGGTTTCCCCCCCGGGGGGGGGTTGCAACTGATTCGCGCCCCCCCCCCCGGCGGCCGCCCCAGCGCCGCCCGGCTGG